>JAEYTU010000193.1 GCA_023433825.1 Planctomycetota bacterium | reverse complement strand
GGCCGACGCAGCGATCCGCGACGGCGAGCCGTTCCACTTCCGATTCCCCAACGCCGACCGCTCCGTCGTCTACCTGCTGCGAACGCTGACACGCGCCGACGCCGGCCGTCTGCGATTCGGCCTCGGGTTCGACGACTCGGCGGCGATGTGGGTCAACGGGGTCGAAGTGTTCCGTCGCGACGCGTTCCAAGCGGTCGTGCGCGACCAACACCTGATCGACGTCGACGTGAAGGCCGGCGCGAACACGATCCTGCTGAAGGTCGTCAACAAGGGCACGAACTTCGGCTTCTGCTTCCGCGTCGTCGGCGCGCCGCCGCTCGGTCACCGCCTCGGCGCGATCGACGACGGGAGCGAGCGGAGTCCGTATCGCGTGACGACCGTCCCGCTGCCCGACGATCTCGTCGCCGAGATCGGCGGCCTCGCGTTCGCGCGCGACGGCAGTCTGTGGTTCTGCACGCGGCGCGGCTCGGTGTATCGCGTCGCGACCCCGTCGGCGGCGACGACCGAAGGGCTCGGACTGACCGAGTTCGCGTCGGGACTGCACGAGCCACTCGGTCTGCTGCTGGACGACGACGGCAGCGTGATCGTCGCGCAGAAGCCGGAGCTGACGCGTCTGCTCGACGCCGATCGCGACGGCGTCGCCGACACGTTTCGAACCGTCGTCGCCGACTGGGGGATGTCGGGCAACTACCACGAGTACGTCTTCGGCCCCGTGCGCGATGCCAGCGGCAGCCTCTGGGGAACGCTGAACATCGGCTTCCCCTCCGGCAAGGGCGACCAACTGCGCCACCGCGGCTCGGCGTTCCGCGTCGCGCCCGACGGCACGTTCACGATCGAGTGCTACGGCCTGCGCTCGCCGAACGGACTCGTCGTCGACGACGCGGGCAACGTCTTCTACACCGACAACCAGGGCGAGTGGATGGACGCGTGTCGTCTCGCGCATCTGCAGAGCAAGCGCTTCTACGGTCACACGCTCGCGAAGCAGTGGGCCGACGCGATGACCGATTTCGGTTGGGAACGCGAACGCACACTGCCGGCGGTCTGGTACCCGTACCACCTGATGAAGTCGACGTCGTGGCCGACGTTCGATCGGACGGGCGGACGGTTCGGTCCGTATGCGGGACAGATGTTCGTCGGCGACCAGAACCACGCGAGTCTCGTGCGCACGACGCTGCAGAACGTCGGCGACGTGTGGCAGGGCGCGTGCTACCCGTTCTGGCGCGGCTTCGCGTGCGGCGTCAATCGCGTCGCGTTCGCGCCCGACGGCTCGCTGTATCTCGGGCTGACCGAGCGCGGCTGGGGCAGCGTCGGACCGAAGTCGTTCGGACTGCAGCGGCTGACGTTCCGCGGTGGCGACGTCTTCGACCTCGCAGAGGTCACGGCGACGCGCGACGGCTTCGTGCTGGCGTTCACAGCGCCGATCGCGACACCGGTCACGCCGGATGCGGCGGCCTTCGCGATCCGTGAGTACGGCTATCGCTACACGAGCGACTACGGCTCCGAAGAGGTCGATGAAAGAACGATCACGATCGAGCGCGTCTCGCTCGACGCGACGCGCACGCGCGTGACGCTGGTCACGAGCGAGCGCCGCGTGGATCGCGTGTTCGCGATCGAGCTGCGCACGAAGTTCACCGACGCGAAAGGACGTCCCCCCATCGCCCACGAGGCGTTCTACACTCTGCGCCGGATCCCGGACTGACCCGCGGCGCGTGCGCGGAACTCCACCGACACCACCGACACCACCGACACCACGAGCATCAGGAGTCAGGATGCGAACCTGCAGACTCGCCGACGGCGCGACGATCCCCGTCGTCGGCCAAGGCACTTGGCGCATGGGCGACGACCCGAGCGCGCGTTCGCGCGAAGTCGCGGCACTACGCCTCGGGCTCGATCTCGGGATGACCGTGATCGACACGGCAGAGATGTACGCCGACGGGCGCGCCGAGGAGATCGTCGGCGAGGCGATCGCCGGACGGCGCGACGAAGTGTTCCTCGTCTCGAAGGTGCTGCCGCAGAACGCATCGCGCAAAGGCACGATCACGGCCTGCGAGGCGAGCCTGCGCAGGCTGAAGGTCGATCACCTCGATCTGTACCTGCTGCACTGGGAAGGTCCGCACCCGATCTCGAAGACGATCGATGCGTTCGTCGCGCTGCGCGACGAGGGCAAGATCGCGCGCTTCGGCGTCAGCAACTTCGACCTGCGGGAACTCTCGATCGCGCGCGACGCGCGCGGCGGATCTGGGATCGTCGCGAACCAGGTGCTCTACAACGTCGCGCACCGCGGGATCGACTTCCGTCTGCGAGACGAGTGCCGCCGGATGGACGTTCTCGTGATGGCCTACTCGCCGCTGCACCAGGGCGCGTTGCTGATGGACGGCGCGTTGTCGCGCGTCGCGGCTCGGCACGGCGCGACTCCGGCGCAGATCGCGATCGCCTGGACGATCCGCGAACCCGGCGTCGTCACGATCCCGAAGAGCGTCGATCCGCAGCGATTGCGCGAGAACGCCGCGGCGGCCGACATCGAGCTGACGCCCGAGGATCTCGCCGAGATCGACCGCGAGTTCGAGAAGCCGACCAAGGCCGTGCCGCTCGAGACGACGTGAACGGAACGTGACCCGGCCGCTCGCGTGGCGCCACTTCGCGAATTCGATGGCCGGTGGCGGCGCTGGTTCGCGCCCTGAGGGGCGGAACCAACGATGAAACATCACTCCCTCCTCGTCGCGAGCCTCGCGCTCGCGCTCACTCCCGCTCTCGCGGCGCAACTGCCGCAACGCTTCGTCGTGCCGATCCACGTCGCCGAAGCGGATCCCGACCTCGGAGGCGGCGGCATCTGGGCGGCCGGAACGGACTACAAGGCGTCGTTCCACGACGGCTTCACGTTCTATCCAGTGCTCGGAAGCAACCGTCCGCACAACCTCCCGCTGCGCTGGGGTTCGACACGCTTCGTGGTCGACGGCGTCGACGTCGACGGCAACACGTTCGAGGTGCGAACGCGCTACACGCAGGCCCGCTTCGAACGCGACCACGGACCCGTGATCACCGAGGCGTACGACGTGCGCGAAGACGGCGTCGAGCAGACGTTCGTGCTCCGCGCTCGTCCAGCGCGCGATGGCGACCTCCGGATCGTCGGCTTCGTCGAGACGCCACTCGCGATCCCTGAGAGTCCGCTGCGGAATGCACCGCTGACCTTCACCGACGATGCGGGTCGACCCGTGATCGAGTACGGCACTGCGATCGCGTACGACGCGATCGGCCGCACGATCGTCGTTCCGATCGGTGCGCGCTCGCAGACGATCGAGTTGCTCGTCGACCGCGCGTTCCTCGCGTCGGCGACGTATCCGGTCGTCGTCGACCCGCTGATCCGGAACGTCGTCGTCGAAGCCGGTGCCGACCGGATCGGCACGGTCGACGTCGTGCGGGACGACGAGACGAACGAGATTCTCGTCGTCTACAGCCGCGCGTCGTCGGCCTCCGACTACGACGCGTTCGGTCGCATCGTCACGGACGAGTTGCAGTCCTCGGTTCCGATCTGGACCGACATCGTCGCGTCGAACAGCACGACGCTCCCGAGCGTCTGCTTCATCGGTGGCGCAGATCGGTATGCGATCGCGTTCCAGCGAACGTCGACGCCGTTCGGTGCCAGTCGCGTTCGCGTCTACGTCCACCCGCGCGCTGGTCGAGTCCACAATGGCGGCACGACGTTGCACGTCTCGCCACCGGTCGACAGTCAGGACGCGACGCCGACGATCGCCGGCACTCCCGGCAACGACGCCGGAACGCGCGCTTACCTCGCGTGGCGGCGCGACGTCGCGAGCACTGCGACGAACACCGACACGTCGGTCGTCCTCGGCTGTGTGCTCGATGGCGTGACACTGACGTTCACGAACCAGCGCGTGTTGGCCGGCAACGGCACGATCGACGCCGAGAACCCGAGCCTCGCTCGGAGCAACTCCGGGGCGGCGACCCCGTGGATGCTGACCTGGCAAGAGCACTCGAACGCCGCGTCGACGATGTGGCGCGTCTTCTGTCGTCAGGTTCGAAACGACGGCACGACGACGGGTCACCATCGCTTCGGCACCAACACCGGCGGCTACCAGAACGTCTACCCGCGCGTCGAAGGCGGCGCCGGTCGTTACATCGCGACGTGGCTCGACCGCCAGACGACGGTCAAGAACGGGATCGTCTACGGGACGCGCCTGCGCTCGTACCGCTTCGACTGGCAGGCCGACGGCATCGCGAACGGCATCGCGACCGAGACCGTCGCGGAAGTTCCGACGCTGCGGCTTCGCGTCGACCTCGATCGGGGATTCGCGTTCGACTCGCTGACGCAGTCGCTCTGGTCGGTGGTCTGGCAGGACACCGAAGTCGGATTGCAGCTCGCGCGGCTCGGCGCCGACGGTCGCGTCGGCGATCGCGTCACAGTGCATCCGCGCGCGACCGGCGACACTCCGACCGGCGCCGGTGTCTGCTTCGACGACGATCGACAACGCCACCTGATCGCGTTCGGGCGTCACGCGCAGCAGGCAGAAGTGCGACTCGCCGAGTACGCGGCCGGCAGCGAGGTGCCAACGACGTTCGGGACACCCTGCGGGGGTCGAATTCGCGCGGCATCGCGGAGTGCGGGCAACCGGTTCCTGGCCGGCGACGACGACGTTCAAGTGGTGCTGCTGCAGGGGCAGCCGAACCGCACGACGCTGCTGCTGCTGTCGCCGGCTCCGGCCGCGACGCCGCTACCGCTGCCGGCGTCCGCGGGCTGCTTCCTGCTCATCGCTCCGACGCCGTTGGTCGTCGCCGCGAGCGGCGCGTCCGACTCGATCGGGACGTTCCGCGCGCGGTTCCCGCTGCCGTCGACGACGTTCGGCGGATCGGTCCATTGGCAGTTCCTGCAAGTCGGGACGAGCGCGCTCCACGCGTCCGAAGGTCTGACGACCCCGGTGCGGTGATCGCGAAGCGCGCGGGGGCGCGCGGCCGTCAGACGATCACGGTTGCCCGTGCCAAACGGTCACGCGCTGGACGACGACTTCGCCGCCGATGCTGCGATCGCCGACGAGTTGGAATCGGATCGCGTTCGCGCCGTCCGTGTTCAACGAGCTCGCCGACGTTCCGACGCCGGTGCGCCATGGCCCCTCGGAGCCGGGGATCAACTGGCCGGTCGCCGGATCGAAACGCGCGCCCTGTAGCCAAAGCTGCAACGGGGTGCCCGGACCCGGCTGCGCGCCGAGGTTCGGCTGGTCGCTGAAGCGCACCGGTAAACCGCCGACCGTCGTCTCGACGAGGATCGCGTTCCACCGCGTCAGCACCGGCAAGTCATTCCAGTACCACTTCGACTGGAAGCCGCTCGTCGCGTCGCGATCGGTCAACGTGTCGACAGCACCCGCCGTCGCCGGCGGCACGACGGCGCCAATCAGCGCGAGCGGTGGTTGCGGCTGATCGACCTCCAAGCGCGCGAAGCCCGGCGCGCCGTTGCCGCCGCGTGTCTCGACGTTGAACACGAGCCGGTCGTTCGTGACACCGCCGAGGCCGCCGCGCACCGTCAGTTGACCGAGTTGCGTCACGGTCCCGCCGACCTGCAGCACGATCGATCCACCCGAACCGCCGCCGCCGGGCGCCGGCGGAGGAGCTGGAATCGTCTGCGGCCCGTCGCCACCACGCGCCTCGATCGACGCGCCGCTCGCGATCTGCAGCGACCCGCCGACGCGCAGCGCGAGAGCACCGCCGCCGCCGGTGCCGGCGGATCCGCAAGCCCAGAATCCGAGCCCTCCACGGAGCGAGAAGAACGGATGCGCGCCGCCGCCGCCGCCCCCGGAGCCGCCGATCAAGAAGTGCTCGAGTCGCTGGATGCCACCGATCGCTGGCGGGAGCGGGAACAGCGGGAACGCCGTTCCACCGGGCGCCGGCGGTCCCAGGTCGGTGGGGATCGCGCTGTTGTTGAACAGCGCCTGACCGAGCCCACCGGGACCGGAGTACCCACCACCCCCGCCGCCGGCCGCGATCATCGCGGACGCCGAACCGCTGAGGCCGTTGTACGTGATCGCGGAATTCAAACCCGACGCCGGGAACAGCAGCGATCCGCGTCCGCCGGTGCCGGGCTGTGCATTCGCATACGCATGACCCGCGAGCAACTGCACCGATGCGCCGTCGGCACCGTCGTAGAGCGGATGCGTGCCGAAGCCGCTCGCGCGATACGCGCCGCGGCCGCCGACGCCGCCACCGGGGCCGGCGATGCCGCCGATCTGCCCGATCACCTCCCTGGTGCTGTGCACTTCGAGATCACGACCATTCGCGACGACGCGCCCGCGGATGTCGACGCGACCGCGCACGTGGATCCGCGCGGGCCGCGAACCGACGAACACGACCGTGCGATCGGCCGGCACGACGAACTCCGTGAACCGGAACACACCGTCGGTCACCGTTTCGGCAACGCCACTGACCGTGCGCGACGCCGGGATCGTGAACCCGTCGGTGTTCCAGACGAACGTGTTCGCGCCCGCCGGCACACCGTCGTCGGCGACGAACGCGCCATGGCGGCCGTCGAGACCGAGGTGTCCGAAGCGAGCCGCGAAGTTGCTCCATGTGCCGGACGACACGTCGGCATCGAGTTGGTTCGCGTTCGCGAACGACTCGACGATGGCCGTCGGCAGCGGCGACGTCGCACGGAAGCCGATGTGGAACGCGAGCGCGTCACTCGTCATCAGACCGGCCGCGTTCGCCGCGACATCGGGCGCGAGTGCCTGCACGAAGAATCGCGCACCGCCCAACGACGGGTCGTTCGGCAGGCGAATCGAGACAACGCCCGTCACCCCTGGGTTCGGCCCCGGAATCGTCGCGTCGATGCTCGCCGACAACTCGCAGCCGGTCATCCCGATCGGCGTCAGATCGAGCGGCAGCAGAAGCGCGCCGAAGCGCGTCGAATCGAGCCCGATCAGCAGAACGCTCGACGTCACGCGGGTCGCGGCGACAGCCGAAACAGCTGCCTGACCTCCGGGCAGCAACGGGCCTCCGGGGCCGAAGGGCAGGATCGCGAGCGGAGTCGGAGTCGTGCAACGACGACCGAACGACGTGGCTCTCCCTTCGAGCCCCGGTAGCCGTCCCTCGAACAACTGACTGAAGGACACGCTCTGCGTCCCGATACCACCGTGCACGACGACGAGGTTGCGCGAGCGATCGAACGTCGCCGCGTGACGCGTGCGACGTCCAAGCCCCGATGTCGTCATCGGGACTCTCGCCCACGAGATCGACGGGACGAGCTGCCACGCGTCGGCGAGTTCACCGTTCGCGTCGGAGCCGCCGAGCAGCAGCGGCGCATTGAGGATCGAGTGGAACACCATCGTCGCGTCGCGACGCCCCTGCGGTGGTCGCGGCAAGATCGCCGGCGTCCACGCGATGCCGTCGAACGTCCACGTGTCCCACAGCAGCGTCGGACCGTCGTTCCCGCCGAACAGCACGGTGCGTAGCCCACCCCCAACGGCCACGACCGTCGACATGACATGGTCCCTGCGCGCCGGCGGCGGGGTCCCCGCGACCGGCGCCCACGTCGTGCCGTCGTAGGCCCAGGTCTGAGCGTCGACCCCGGCGCTCGTCTCGCCACCGAACAGGACGACGCGGTCGAAGCCGTGATCGAGCGCCGTCGCGTGACCTTCCCGCGGGCTCGGCGCCAGTGCCGTCGCGATCTGCGTCCACGTCGTGCCGTCCCATTCCCACGTGTCGTTCAGCAGCGCGCCGTTCGCGTCGCGGCCGCCGAACAGCACGAGGCAGCGGCGTGCCGGATACTCGATCAGCGTGTGTCCGCGCCGCGCCGACGGTCGCGGTGTCGGGAACAACGCTCGGTACTGCACGCCGTCGAACGCGAAGAACGCGTCGGACGGCGGCGACGTTTCACTGTCCGACCCGCCGAAGACGTAGGTCGTCCGCGTCGTGTCGAGATACGCCATCGCGTGATCGATGCGTGGCGTCGCGCCGAGTTGGCGCACTTGCCAATCGAGTGGCGGCACCGTTTGCGCGCACACGAACGTCGTGAACGCAATCGCGCAGAGCGCGCCGGCAGCCGTGCGAACGGCTGCCTTGGAACGAGTCGTCATCGAGCGATCCTTCTTGGTCGCAGTGCAGGAGCCGCGGGGCGACGGTCCTGCGGACGAGAGGGGGAGGTGGCGCAGCGTGCGAGCGCCGAGCGATGCCGGCAAGGGGTGGAGTCAGCGTCGATACGCGATCGTCACTCGCTGCACGACGACCTCGCCGGCGATGCTGCGATCACCGACGAGCTGGAAGCGGACAGCCGTCGCTCCGTCGGAGTTCAGCGAGCCGCCCGGTTCGGTGACGCCACTGCGCCACGGACCTTCGCTGCCCGGGATCAGCTGGCCGGTTGCTGGATCGAAACGCGCGCCCTGCAACCAGAGCTGCACCGGCTGCCCGGGACCCGGGCGCACACCGGGGAAGCCGACGTCGCTGAATCGAACGGGCAATCCGCCGACCGTCGCGTCGATCACGACCGACTGCCACTCGACGAGCAGCGGCAGATCGGACCAGTACCACTTCGATTGAAAGCCGCTCTGCGTGTCACGATCGGTCAACGTGTCCACGGCGGCGGTTCCCGCCGGTGGATCGACGATCCCGATCAGCGCGAGCGGCGGCTGCGGTCGATCGACTTCGAGCCGCGCGAAGCCGGGAGCACCATGGCCTCCTACCGTCTCGACGAGGAACGCGATGCGGTCGTTCACTCGGCCGCCGAGGCCACCGCGCACTTGCAGCGTGCCCGCTTGCACTACGTCGCCGGCGACCTGCAGCACGATCGACCCGCCCGAACCACCGCCGCCCGGCGCTGGCGGTGGCGCTCTGACCAATTGCACGCCATCGCCGCCGCGCGCTTCGATCGATGCTCCACTCGCGACGTTCAGCGAACCGCCGACGCGGAACGCGATCGCGCCGCCACCGCCGGAACCTCCCGCGCCGGACTTCCACTGCGGCGGGCTGTTGATGATCGAGAAGAACGGATGCCCACCACCGCCGCCGCCGCCCGAGCCACCGATCAGGAAATGTTCGAGCCGCTGGGTCCCCGCGATCGCTTGCGGCAGCGGGAACAGCGTGAACCCGGTTCCACCCGCCGCGGGCGCGCCGCGATCACTTGCCGGCGCCGTTCCATTGAACACTGCGAGTCCCGCAGCTCCCGATCCGACGTAGCCGCCGCCACCACCACCGGCCGCGATCATCGCCGACGTGATGCTGCCGAGTCCGTTGAACGTGATCGATGCGTTCAGCCCCGACGTCGGCACCAGACTCGAACCGCGACCACCGGTTCCGAAGCGCGTCGTCGCGTAGGCATGCCCAGCGAGCAGCATGACGTCGGCGCCATCGCCGCCGTCGTAGAGCGGACCTGCGCCGGTCCCACTCGGCATGTAGGCACCACGCCCGCCACTTGCCGCACCAGGTCCGCCCTTGCTGCCGAGCTGACCCTGCAACGACTGAGGCGAATGCAGCGCCAGGTCTTCGCCGTTCGCGACGACACGTCCGCGAATGTCCACGCGACCGCGAACGTAGATCTGGACCGGCCGCGAGCCTTCGAAGACGACCGTGCGATCGGCCGGGAGCACGAACTCGGCGAACCGAAACACGCCGTCGGTCACCAGCTCCGCGCGACCACTGACCGTGCGCGTCGCGGGGATCGTGAATGCGTCCGTGCTCCAGCGGAACACGCCGTTGCCGAGGGAC
>JAEYTU010000172.1 GCA_023433825.1 Planctomycetota bacterium | reverse complement strand
TCGCCGAACAGCTCGCGCTGCCGCCGCTCGCACCCGGCGATCTGCTCGCGGTGCTGCACGCCGGCGCGTACGGCCTGACGTTCAGCCCGCGGGACTTCCTGAGCCATCCGGCGCCCGCCGAGGTGATGGTCGAACACGGCAGCGCCCGGGTCGTGCGGCGCCGCGGCGACGTGCGCGACGCGCTGCGCGATCAGGCTCCCTGACGCGCGACCGTCCGCTATCGTGCTCGCATGACGAGACGCGGTGTGTACGCCATCACCCTCGGAACGCTGTTCGCGATCGCCTCGCCCTGCCAGGAAGGCGTGCCAGCGCCGCCGGGGCTGGTGCCCGAACAGATGTGGCCCGCACCCACCGCCGCCGACTGGCAGAAGCCGGTGGCGATCCGCTGGCAGCGCAGCTGGGACGACGCGGTGCGGCTGTCGCAGGAGACGAAGCGCCCGATCCTGGTCTGCGTCAACATGGACGGCGAGATCGCCAGCGAGCACTACGCCGGCATCCGCTACCGCGACCCCGAGCTCACGAAGCTCTACGAGCCGTACGTCTGCGTCATCGCGTCGGTCTATCGGCACAACCCGCGCGACCACGACGAACAGGGCAATCGCATCCCGTGCCCGCGCTTCCATGGCGTGACGTGCGGCGAGCACATCGCGATCGAGCCGCTCCTCTACGAGAAGTTCATGGACGGCAAGCGCATCGCGCCACGCCACATCATGGTCGAGCTCGACGGCAGCGAGACCTACGACGTCTTCTACATGTGGGACACCGACTCGGTGTTCCAGGCGATCCGCGACGGCATCGCGAAGCGGACGACGCAACCGAAGCCGATCGTCGCCGGCGACCGTTCGCTGCTCGAACGCGTCGCGAGCCCCGACAGCGCCGATCGCGACGCCGTCGAGTCCGCGTGGAAGGACGGCGACGCCGCCGCTCGCCGTTCGCTCCTCGACGCCGCACTCGCGCTCGACGGCGACGCACCGGTCGAACTGCTGCGACGCGCCGTCTTCGGTCTCGACGCCGAGCAGGCGCAACGCGCACGCACCGGGCTGACGAAGGCGAAGGCCGAGGGCTCGGTCGACCTCGTCGCCGACGCGCTGCGCGTGCCGATGGACGCCGACGAACGCAACGCCCTCGTCGGCGCGCTGAAGCGCCTCGGCACGCATTCGCTGAAGGCCCGGATGTGGGCGTCGGTGCACGAAGGTCTCGGCAGTCGCCAGGCGACGCTCGACACGACCGGATGGACGAAGGCGATCGACGAGGCATCGACGCGCGAACGCGTGGCGCTCGAGTACGACCGCGATCGCCTGCTCGCGCGGATCGACGCGACCGAGTCGGCCGCGCGCCGTGCGCCCGAGGATCCGACCGCGCGCATCGAACTCGCCGAGCACAAGCTGACCGAAGCCCTCGAGGCGCTCGCGCTGCGCGGCGCGACCGGGCGCTACGAACGCGTGCTGATCGAGGACGCGCACCGCACGGCGCAGGAAGCGGTCAAGCTCGGCGCCGCCGCGCCGCGCGCGAACGCCGTTCTCGCACTGACGACGCTGCACCTCGGCGACCGCGACGCCGCCTACGCGCTGGCCGAGGAAGCGGCCCGCGGCGTCCCCGGTCGCCCCGAGAGCCGGATCGCCGCCGCGCTGCTCCGGCTGTTCGCGCACGCACGGCAGAACGCGATCGCGACGGCCGCGACCGCCAAGGAGAGTTGGCCGCCGCAGTACGTGACCGACGTGCACAGCACCTACTCGCTGCTCGCGCGGCATCCGTTCGGCACCGATCGCGACGTCGCCGATCACTTCGACTTCCTGAAGTTCTTCGGGACCGCGCAGGCGTCGTCCGTGCTCGATCAGGGGCTGACTCGCTTCCCCGACTCGGCGCTGCTGCACGCGCGCTTCCGCGAGTCGATCGCCGAGACGAAGGGCACCGACGCGTTGGAGTCCGAGTACGCGACGCGGCTCCGCGCCGAGAACGCCGCGCCGCGCCTGCGGTGGTTCGCCGGCTATGCGTCGCTGGTCACGGCCGAGGCGCACCGCCGCGCCGGTCGCCACGACGCCGCGCTCGCGGCCTACGACCGCGGGATCGCCCACTTCGACGGCTACCTGTCGACGGTCGGAACGTCGGACCCGACCGCCGACCACTACGTCGCGATGGCGCTCGGCGGAAAGGCACGCGTCGCGATGCAGACCGGGGAGCTGGCGAACGCGCTGACCGATCTCGAAGCGTCGCTGACACGACACCCGTCGGCGGCGGCGACGGCCGACGGCCTGAACCTGACGACCGTCGACACCGCGCGCGCGCTGCTCGCGCGCTTCCAGCAAGCCGGCGACGCCGCGAACGCCGCACGCGTCGACGCCGCGCTCGCGCGCCTCGATCCCGAGCTGCTGCTGCCGCCCGAGTACGAGCGCGGCACGCAGCCGCCGCGCCGGGGTCAGCGCCGCGGACGCTGACGCGGACGCGCCCGCGTCAGCAGCGTCTTCACTCCGCCGCCATCCACCGCGCCTGACTCGTCGCGCGCGTCTTCGCGTAGTCGGGCTGCAATCGCTCGGCGAGGAAGCGCCGGTACAGGCCGTCGACGATCTCGTGCAGCGCGAGGAAGCTCTGCATCCGCGACGCGTTCCGTTCGGCCGGCGTCGTCGCCTCCTCACCGTCGTCGGGCAACTTCGCGCTCTGCAACTGCAGCGTCGGACCGTCGATGACGACGCCATACGTCGCCTCGCCCTCGGCGATCACGAGCCGCGCCTTGCGCAGCCGTCGCCCGTTGCGCAGCGCCGCGCGCGCCTCGCGACTGCGCGTCGGCATGCCCTTCCGCAGCGTCTGCTCGGTCTCGTCGTCCTCGCGCGGCGCGAACACGATGAAGTCGTCCATCGCGACGCCGACCGTCCGACGCGGCCCGATCTCGAAGTCGCCGCCCTCGTTCTCGAGGACGAACCACAGCCACGTCAGGAACTCTTCGCCGAGGAAGGCGAGTTCGTCGTTCGCGCTCATGCTTCGAGGACCTCGCCGGCGAGTTCGTGCTTCCCGCGGCTCGGCGCGCGCGACGCGTCGCCGCCGTCGCGACCGGCACTCGGCCAGCGGATCGGCGCGACCTGTCGCAGGTAGTCCTTCTGCGCCTTCGTCAGCGAACCGTGCACGGCGAGTCCGAGCGGCCCAGCCGCGTGCATCCGCGCCTCGAAACTCGTCTCGAACAGCCGCTGGAAGTTCTCACGCACGGCCGTCGACGTCGCGAGCAGCAGCAGCTTCTTCGGCGTCGGGTACCAGACCGCATCGACGAACTGCACGGTCGGCAGGATCCGCGGCAGCAGCTTCTGCATCAGGTCCTGCTTCAAGTCGCGCCGCTCGCGCGCCGTCAGCTTGCGGCCGGCGCTGTGCTCGGCGACCGAGCGGTAGATCGAGACCCACCGCGCCGGCAGCGACTTCTTGTCGGTTCGCATCCGCAGCCAGCACGCGTCCTCGAAGACCATCTGCTCGGGGTCGTAGGTCTCACCGGTCGGATCGGTCGGGCTGACCCAACCGACCGACGTCTCCTCCGACGCCGCGTCCTCGATCGTTCGAAAGCGTTGCTTCTTCAGCGCCGCCGCGAAGCTCGGATCGGTCGCCTCCGGCACCGTCCCTTCGACGAAGTAACAGACGAAACTGCCGCTCTTGCGGAACATCGACCCCTCCCTGTTGCGGCGGTGTCGCCGCGCGCGGCCATGCGCGTGTCCGTCGTTCGGTGCGTGGAATCAGCGCTTGAACGCGGCCGGCGCGAACTTGCGGAACTCCTCGCTGACGAAGCCGAGGTCGACGCCGCCGTCCTTGACCTTCGTCTGCAGGTCGCGCAGCGCCTGCACGTCCGGCGTCCACGCGGCGAGGATCCGATCGACGCGCACCTTGTCGAGGTCGCCGGTCGCACCCTTCTCGGAGCCGGTCACGCGCAGGATCACGTACCCGGCGTCGGTCGCGACGACGTCGGTCGTCACGCCGATCTTCGTGCCGAACGCGGCCTTCGCGAAGAACAGGTCGAACGCGTCGCGGCCGAACATGCCGACGTCGCCGCCCTTCTCCTTCGACGCGCAGTCGGACAGCTCTTTCGCGACGGCGGCGAAGTCCTGACCGGCCTTCAGTCGCTTCGCGGCGTCCTGGATCTTCGCCAGCGCCGCGGTCCCGGTCGTCGCGAACGCGGCCTCGGCCGCCTTGACCCGCGCGAACTCCATGACGATCCGCGACTTCAACGCCTCGTCGGTGTCGTCGTGCGGATAGCTCTTCAAGTACTCGAACGCGGCGTCGAACTCGGCGCGCGTGACCGGCAGCCCCTGCACCGTGAACACGACCTCCGGCGCCAAGCTCGCCTTCTCGGCGTCCCCGAGCAGGCGCGCGCCGCTCGACTTGACGGTCGGCAGCGTCGGACCGACGACACCCGTGTTCGCGGCGATCAGTGCCGCCGTCTTCGCGCGTTCCTCGAGGAACTTTTGCATCCGCACCGGGAGGCCGCCGGCCTCCTCGATCGCACGAATCGCATCGCGTTCCTTCTTCAGCCGCGTGTACTCGGCTTCGAGCTTCGCGATCCGCTCCTGCGGCGTCAGCGGGCGGTCGACCGCGGCCTTGTCGGCCGGTTGGCCGATCGGCGTGACCGGGGCGACGGGGGTTTCGGGCTGCTGCGCCGTCAGCGAGGGCGTCAGCGTGGCGGACAGGGCGAGAGCAAGGACGACGGCGGGCGTGTTCATGGTGTGCAGACC
>JAEYTU010000118.1 GCA_023433825.1 Planctomycetota bacterium | reverse complement strand
GCACGACACGTTCTCGCGCGCGGCCCACGCGGCGCTGCATCACCTGCAGACCCAACCCGACCACCACGTCGTCCCGCTCGGCGTCGAGTTGATCGCCGACTTCGCGAACCTGCTGCCCGACGACGCGCGGTTCCCGCTCGACGAGTTTCGCCAGTCGCTGCAACGCGTCCTCGTCGAGCGCGGCGGCGAGGTGCTGTCGTACGGCGACCCAGCCGGCAGCCTCGAACTCCGCGAGCAGGTCGTCGCCAACGGCGGCCGCGCCGACGAGGTGTTGATCACGAGCGGCGCGCAGCAGGGCATGGATCTCGTGCTGCGCACGTTCACGCAGGCCGACGACGCGGTCGCCGTCGCGATCCCGACCTATCACCACTTGTTCGGACTGTTGAAGTGCCAGGGGCTTCGCCTCGCGCCGATGGATTCGCCGCACGCGGTCGACGCCGTGCTCGCCGATCCGCGTGTGCGGCTGCTCTACGTGATGCCTACGTTCCACAACCCGACGGGGCGGACGATGGATCTCGCCGAGCGGCAGGCGCTGATGGCGAAGGTCACCAAGACCGACGTGCCGGTGCTGGAGGACGAGTTCGAACTCGACCTGCGATTCGCCGGCACGCCGTTGCCGTCCCTGCGCGAGCTCGACCCGCGCGGCCTGACCGTGACGGTGCGGACGTTCAGCAAGGGCTTGTTCCCCGGCGTGCGGATCGGGTGGCTGCAAGCCGCTGCGCCGGTCATCGAACGCGTCGCCGCGTTGAAGCGCTTCCTCGACCTCGAGACGAGCCCGCTGCTGCAAGCCGCGCTCGCCGATCTGCTGCGTCGCGGCGTTCACGATCGGCACCTTCGCGCACTGCGCGACGAGTTGCGCGAACGTCACGCCGCCGCCGATCGCGCACTCGCGCGCCACATGCCCGCCGGAACGCTTTGGACGCGCCCCGAGGGCGGCTACGCGTCGTGGGTCGAACTCCCCTCCGGCCTCGACGGCGACGCGATCGCCGCGCGCGCGGCCGAGGCCGGCGTCGTCGTCGCGCCGGGCTCGACGTTCGACCCGTCCCATCGTCCGCAGCCGACGCTGCGCCTGTCTCTGTCCCGTGTCACGCCGGCGGCGATCGAAGCCGGCATCGAAGTCCTCGGCGCCTGTGCGAGCGAACGGCTCGAAACGCGCCCGGGGGCTGCGTCGCGGCCACTCTTCCTGTGACTCGACCTGTGACTCGAATCGATCGATCCGAACCGAGCGAACCGCGCGACTTCACGAACCAGTCATGAGCACCAAGCATCCCGTCCCGATGGTCCCCGGCTTCACCGCCGAGGAGGTCAAGAGCAAGATCGGCTTCTGCGAGCAGTTGAAGGGCGGCGTCATCATGGACGTCACCGACGCCGAGCAGGCGCGCATCGCGGAGGAGGCCGGCGCCGCTGCCGTCATGGCGCTCGAACGCGTCCCGGCCGACATCCGCCGCGACGGCGGCGTCGCGCGCGCGTCGGACCCGCGAATGATCGAAGCGATCCAGGCCGCGGTCTCGATCCCGATCATGGCGAAGGTGCGGATCGGACACTTCGTCGAGGCGCAGGTCCTCGAGGCGCTCGAGGTCGACTGCATCGACGAGAGCGAGGTGCTGACGCCGGCCGACGAACAGTTCCACGTCGACAAGCGGTCGTTCGCGACGCCGTTCGTCTGCGGTTGCCGCGATCTCGGCGAGGCGCTGCGGCGGATCCACGAGGGCGCCGCGATGATCCGGACGAAGGGCGAGGCCGGGACCGGCAACGTCGTCGAGGCCGTGCGTCACCTGCGCGCGCTGACGTCGGGGATCCGCGAGTTGCGCGGACTCGACGTGCGGCAACTCGAACGCAAGGCGACCGAGTACCGCGTTCCGGTCGAACTGCTGCAGTGGGTCGCCGAGAACGGCCGCCTGCCGGTGCCGAACTTCTCCGCCGGCGGTGTCGCGACGCCCGCCGACGCGGCGCTGATGATGCAACTCGGTGCCGAGGCCGTGTTCGTCGGCAGCGGCGTGTTCAAGTCCAGCGACCCGGCGCGGCGCGCGCGCGCGATCGTGCAGGCGACGACGCACTTCCGCGACGCGAAGGTCATCGCCGAGGTCTCGAAGGGACTCGGCGAACCGATGCGCGGCCTCGAAGTCACGTCGATGCCCGATCACGAACGCCTCGCGCGGCGCGGCAACTGACGGCCGGCGCGATGGTCGTCGGAGTCCTCGCGCTGCAAGGCGACTTCGCCGAACACGAAGCCGCGTTGCAGCGGCTCGGCGTCGCGACGCGGCAGGTCCGCCGGCGCGTGGATCTCGACGGGCTGACCGGCCTCGTGCTTCCCGGTGGCGAGAGCGGCGTGATGCTGCGGCAGATGCGCGGCGGCGGCGGCACCGACGAGCTGTTCGCGCCGCTGCGCGAACTGTGTGCGAGCGGGTTGCCGGTGTTCGCGACCTGCGCCGGGCTGATCCTGCTCGCGCGCGAAGTCGTCGATCCGAGCCAACAGAGCTTCGGCGTCCTCGACGTGACGGTGCAGCGCAACGGCTACGGCCGACAGATCGCGTCGGGCACGTTCGCACTCGAAGGCGAGGGCCTCGGTCCCGACGCGCGGGGGACCTTCATCCGCGCACCGCGCGTCACGCGCGTCGGCGCCGGCGTCGAAGTGCTCGCGCGTCGCGGCGGCGATCCGGTGCTGCTGCGCCAAGGTCCGATCCTCGCTGCGTGTTTCCATCCCGAACTCGATGAGGGACACTTCGCGACGCGCTGGTTCGTCGACTCACTCGCGGCCGCGTCCACCACCACCACCACGTCCGCGACGACCTCATGACCAGATTGCGCGTTCTCTCGTTCGGGCTCGGACCGATCGGCATGGCTGCCGCTCGCTTCGCGCTGACTCGGACTTCGATCGAACTCGTCGGCGCCGTCGACCTCGATCCGCAGAAGGTCGGCAAGGATCTCGGCGATCTGCTCGCGCTCGGCCGGCGGACGAACGTCGTCGTCGAGCCCGACGCGGCGGCGGCGATCGCGCGGCTGCGTCCGGACGCGATCCTGCATTGCACTTCTTCGTTCCTGCCGGTCGTCGCCGAGCAGTTGCTGCTCGCGGCCGAGGCCGGTGTCGACGTCGTGTCGTCGACCGAAGAACTGCTCGTCCCCGATCTGCAGCACCCCGAACTCGCCGCGCGAATCGACGCCGCCGCGAAGGCGGGCGGAGCGACGATCGTCGGCACCGGCGTCAATCCGGGCTTCGCGATGGACTACGTGGCGACGGTCGCGTCGGCGGCGACGTTCGACGTCGGCCACGTTCGTTGCGAGCGCGTCGTCGACGCCGGCACGCGTCGTCTGCCGCTGCAACGGAAGGTCGGTGCCGGCATGACCGTCGACGAGTTCCGCGTCGCCGAGCAGTCCGGGCGTTTCGGCCACATCGGGATGCGCGAGTCGGTCGCGCTGCTCGGTCGCGCGATCGGTCTGCAGCTCGACTCGATCACGCAGACGCTCGAACCGGTGCTCGCGACCGAGGAACGGATCACGCCGTTCCTGACCGTCGGCAAGGGACAGGTCGCCGGCATCCGCAACGTTGGACAAGGCCGCCGCGGCGCGGAACTCGTCGTCGAGCTCGACTTGTCGATGTACGTCGGCGCACCGGCGCCGCACGACGACATCACGTTGACCGGCACGCCGACGATCCGGTTGCGCTTCGAGGGCGGCATTCCCGGCGATCAGGCGACGGCCGCGATCCTCGTCAACACGCTGCACTCCGCCGCCGCGGCGAGCCCCGGCCTCAAGACCGTGCTGGAGATCCCGCCGCCACGCCTCGCGCGGTGACCACCGCGCCGGCTGCGCCGGTAGTGCCGCGATTCCTCGCGTGGTGCAACAGTTTGTTGGGTGCGTTCCTTGGCAGTGGCCATTTGCCGACGGTGTCGCGAGCGGCACGAGAGGCCCCAACAAGCACTGTCCCATCGCGGCCCGCGATGTCGGTCTTCGCGCGAAGCGCGAAGACCTTGGGCTGCGGCCCGATCGCGGGCCGCGATGGGCGAGTCACCGCACTGCGGGGCGACCGGCGCGGATCCGCTGCTGCAGTGCCGCGAACATCAGTCGAAGGTGCGCGAGTCCCGCGCGGACGACGCGCATCTTGCTGGCGCCGCGCTGCCGCGCGCGCAACGTCGCCGGAACTTCGACGACTTCGCGGCCAGCGGCGATCGCGGCCAGCAGACTCTCGGCGACGCCGAGGAACCCGGGTGCCGAAAGCGGCAGCGTCGCGAGCACGTCGCGGCGGTGCACACGGACCATGCACGTGAACGTGTGCAACGGCGCGCCGCTGGCGACGCGATACAGCCGCGATGCGAGGCGCGACAGCATGGCGCGGAACGGCGGAACGCCCTCCATGCGACCGAGCGGGTGATGGCACGACGCCGTCGCGATCGAAGCGCCGCCGTCGACGGCGCGGGCGAGCTGCGCGAGGACGTCGGGCGCGTAGGTCAGGTCGGCGTCGAACCAGCCGACGAGCGCGCCCGTCGCGGCTCGCGACCCGGTCGCGAGCGCCGCCGTCAGACCGAGGTTCTGCGGGTGCCGAAGGATCCGGCTCGGCAGGTCGGCGCAGTGCAGGACGAGCAGGTCGTGCGTCGCATCGGCGGACCCGTCGTCGACGAACACGAAGTCGAGCTGACGGCGGCGACCTTCGTCCGCGTGGAACGCGTGCAACCGAACGGCGAGCTCCGGGATCGCGTCGGCCTCGTGGTAGCACGGGATCACGATCGTCAGTGAGCCGCGCGCGCCGGCCCTGGACGCTTCGGATTCGCGCGCCGCCGGCGCAGTCGAGTCGAAGGTCGCAGTACCGGGCATGCGCGGAGGATCCCGCGCGCCGCCGTTCACGCAAGCACGCGGACTCGCGCCGCGGCCTGGCGCCGACGAAGCCGAGGGCAGACTGCATGCCCCGCGGGTCGCGCAGTAGGATCCCCGCCTTCGTGCCATGACCCGTCCCTCGCATTTCGTCCTGCTGTTCCTCGCCCTGGCCGGGATCTGGCTGTGGTTCAGCGGAACGCTGGAAGAGCGACTCGCGCCGACGACGCCTCGGGACGTGCGGACGAGCAGCGCGGCGTCGGTCACCGACGACACGCCGAAAGTCGTCCGGATGCCGCGCCCCGACACCGACGTGGCGACGACCGCCGCAGCGGTGCTTCGCGGCAGGGTCGTCGACCACTTCGGGTGGCCGGTGGCCGACGCGGAGGTGCGCGAGCTCGGTGCGCCACTGCGCGTCCGCACGGATCCTGCCGGTTGGTTCGACCTTCCCGGCGACGCCGCGACGACGCGGACGCTCGTCGTCCAGGCGAAGTCGTTCCGCACCGAGACGGTGCGGCATGCCCCGACCCCAGGCCCCATGACGCCGTCTCCGCTCGTCGTCACGGTGCGCGATCTGCCCCCGTGGGAGTCCGACGCGCCGGTCGATGCAGCCCCGCAACCGTCGCCGCGGGTCGGCGAGGGCCATGCGCGCGTCGCGAACGGCGAGCCGGCTCCGTTCGCGGTCGTCACGGTGCGTGAGACCGGCATCGCGGTTCGGGCCGACGGGCTCGGC
>JAEYTU010000100.1 GCA_023433825.1 Planctomycetota bacterium | reverse complement strand
GGTCTGCACCGTGCCGCCGCGTCACCCGTCGTTCCCCTTCAACGTCAGCAGGAACACGTGCGGGCGGCAGTTCAGTCGGAAGCGCGGCGCGTAGGCACCCTGCATCCCGACGCCGCGCGACAACGCGAACGGCATTCCGTTCGACGTCTCGAAGATCCCGCCGGCGGCGACTTCGCGCGGGACGCGGCTGAACGTCAGCAACGGTCCGTAGCCGGGGACTTGGAGCTGCCCGCCGTGCGTGTGCCCGCACAGATAGAGGTCGGCCTGCGGCATCCGCGCCTTCGCCTCCTCGGCGAGGTCGGGGCTGTGGCAGGCGACGACGAACAGTTCGTCGTCGGTCGCGTCGCCGCGGATCCGCGCCCAGCGCGGCATGAAGTGGTTGACGCCGCCGACGCGGATCTTCAGCCCCTGCCACTCGACGACGGCGCTCTTGTTCAGCAGGTACGTGATTCCGAGGTCGGCGAACAGCTCGCGGCGCTCCGGTTCGGTGTCGGAGTCGCTCGTCGTCGCATAGATGCCGAGCGGCGCCGAGAGTTGTGCGAAGACGCGCCGGACGCCGGCGATGCAGATGTCCTGACGGATGACCGGCGTGATGTAGTCGCCGGTGAACACGATCATGTCCGGCGCGAACTCGCGCAGCGCCGCGACGAGATCGGCCACGCGCCGGCCGAAGCCGATCGACTGCAGGTCGGTGACGTGGGCGATCTTCAGCGTGCGGTGGCCGAGGTCCGGCAGCACGATCGTGCGGTGGTCGCGTTCGAGCAGATCGGGCTCGATCATCGTTGCCCACACCGAGACGGCGACGCCGACGAACGCGAGCGACTTGACGACGCGACCGGGTCCGCCGGTCAGTCGCTTGCGACGCAGGACGATCAGCAGCGGCCACCAGACGGCGACCCAGTAGAAGACGAGCGCGATCGCGATGAACGGCGGGATCACCATTCCGCCGATCGGCCGCAGCAGGTCACTGAGTCCGAACTCGTAGCACCGGAGACCGACGAAGCCGAGCCACAGCGCGACGACCGGCAGCTCGACGAGGCTTCGCCCGACGGGGTTTCGCCGCAGCGGCAGCGACAGCAGAACGAGCGGCGACGCGAACAGCGCGGCGCCTCCGGCCATCAGCAGCTGCTGCAGCAGGTACCCAGGATTCCAGTCCACCGCACTCGCTGCTCCCGGAAACGGCGCGAGGCGGGAGTCCGATTCGAGGAGTCCCGCCCCGCAAGGTCAGGCGATCGCACGCCCGCGCGAGATCAAGTCCGCTTCTCGCCCGTGGTCCGCGCCGAAGCCTCGGGCGTCGGCGGCGTCGGCAGCTTCTCGTTCGCGAACGCGATCTGGTCGTCCTGCAACGACGCGCGAACGACGTGCGGGCCGTCGAGACCGCCGCGCAGGATCTCCTCCGACAGCGGATCCTCGATGAACCGCTCGATCGCGCGCTTCAACGGACGCGCACCGAAGTCCTCGTGGAAGCTCTTGTCGATCAGGAACTGCAAGACCTCGGGAGCGACCTCGAGCTGGAGCTGCTTCGACTGCATCCGCAGCGAGACCTTCTTCAGCTCGATCTGGACGATGCGTGCCATGTCCTCGCGCGTCAGCTGGTTGAAGACGACGAGCTCGTCGACGCGATTCAGGAACTCCGGACGGAAGTGTCGCTCGACCTCCGCCTGGATCATCTCCTTCATCTTCTCGTAGCCGGAGTCCTTCGACGTCTTCGTGAAGCTGAGTCCGGTCGAGTTCTTGATCAGGTTGGCGCCGATGTTCGACGTCATGATCAAGACGACGTTCCGGAAGTCGATGTTGCGACCGAACGAGTCGGTCAGTCGACCCTCCTCCATGATCTGGAGGAGCATGTTGAAGATGTCCGGGTGCGCCTTCTCGATCTCGTCGAGCAGCACGACGGCGTACGGGCGACGGCGGACCTTCTCGGTCAGGTGCCCGCCCTCCTCGTAGCCGACGTAGCCCGGAGGCGCGCCGACGAGGCGGGACGCGTTGTGCTTCTCCATGTACTCGGACATGTCGATCTGAATGATCGCGTCCTCGCTGCCGAACATGAACTTCGCGAGGCACTTGGAGAGCCACGTCTTTCCGACGCCGGAGGGGCCCAGGAAGATGAAGCAGCCCATCGGCCGCGACGGGTCCTTCAGACCCGAACGCGAACGCCGCACCGCCTTGCAAATGGCCTCGACGGCCTTGTCCTGGTGGATGACGTCCTTCTTGAGTTCCTCCTCCATCCGCAGCAGGCGCTCGGCTTCGGCCTGATCGAGTCGGTTCAACGGGATGCCGGTCATCTTGCTGACCGTCTCCGCGATGACGTCCTCGTCGACGAGACCACCGGTCTCCTGGTTCGACTCGCGCTCGCGCCACTCCTTCTGGATCTGCTCCTTCTTCTTCTGGAGTTGGTAGGCCTTGTCGCGCAGATCGGCCGCGCGCTCGAAGTCCTGGCTCGCGACGGCCTCCTCCTTCTCCTTGTTCAGGCGGGAGATCTCGCGATCCATGTCCGCGAGGTCCGGCGGCTGCGTCATCGAACGGATCCGAACGCGCGCGCCCGCCTCGTCGATGACGTCGATCGCCTTGTCCGGCAGGAAGCGTCCGTTGATGTAGCGCGTCGAGAGTTCGACGGCGGCGGCCAGCGCCGCGTCGGTGTACTGGACGCGGTGGTGGGCCTCGTACTTGTCGCGCAGTCCGCGCAGGATCTCGACGGCCTGTTCCTTCGATGGCGGTTCGACGTGCACGGTCTGGAAGCGCCGTTCGAGCGCGCCGTCCTTCTCGATGTACTTGCGGTACTCGTCGAGCGTCGTCGCGCCGATGCACTGCACTTCGCCGCGCGACAGCGCCGGCTTCAGCACGTTGCTGGCGTCGATCGCACCCTCGGCACCGCCGGCACCGACCAGCGTGTGCAGCTCGTCGATGAACAGCATGACGTCCTTGGCGCGGCGCACCTCGGTCATGACGGCCTTGATCCGCTCCTCGAACTGACCGCGGTACTTCGTTCCGGCGACCATCATCGCGAGGTCGAGCACGACGAGCCGCTTGCGGCGCAGGATCTCCGGGACGTTGCCCTTGATGATCTTCTGCGCGAGGCCTTCGACGATCGCCGTCTTGCCGACGCCGGCTTCGCCGAGCAGCACCGGGTTGTTCTTCGTCCGGCGCGACAGGATCTGGATGACGCGTTCGATCTCCTGGTCACGGCCGATGACCGGGTCGAGCTTGCCCTCGCGGGCGAGGTCGGTCAGGTCGCGGCCGAACGAGTCGAGCGCTGGCGTCTTGCTCTTCGAGTTCGACGGCGTCGATCCGCTCGGCGCGCTCGACGGTTCGGACTCGGATTCTTCCTCGTTCGAGTTCTCGGACGCACCGAGGAACTCGAGGACCTCCTCACGGACGTCCTCCAGCTTCACGTTCAGGTTCATCAGGACCTGCGCCGCGATGCCTTCGTTCTCCTTGATCAGCCCGAGCAGAAGGTGCTCGGTCCCGATGTAGTTGTGGCTCAGTTGACTGGCCTCCTCCATCGAGAGCTCGAGGACCTTCTTGGCCCTCGGCGTGAACGGCAGTTGGCCCATCGTGACCATCGACGGACCGGTCTTGACGATCTTCTCGACCTCGTGACGGATCTTCTCGAGGTCGATGTTCATGTTCTTCAGGACGTTCGCAGCGACTCCGCTGCCCTCCTGGATCAGACCGAGGAGGATGTGCTCGGTGCCGATGTACTCGTGATTGAACTTCTGCGCCTCCTGGCGGGCGAAGGACATCACTTTCTTGGCGCGGTCGGTGAAACGATCGAACATGCAGCGGTCTCCAGTGCCCCTTGGAGCGGGGGGTAGCCGGGGGTAGATCGGCCAACGGCGGATCACGATTTACCCGGATCGAGGACGACGACGATCTTCCGGATGACATCGAGTCGATGTCGGCGGGTCGATGTCGGCGGGCGATGCGCGGGAGTTCGTCGCGCTGGCGACACACCGAACGGCGTGCCGAGGGGCGAAACGAACGTTCTATTCTTTGCCGAATCGACGACGGATCAAGTTCGTGCGTTCGACGCGACCGCGCGACTACGCCTTTCCGAGCAGTTTGCGGATCAGATTTGCGCGCTCGCTGTCGCGTTCCGACGGCCCGAGCAGTCGACCTTCCATCCGTTGCAGATGGGCGGGCTGCGACAGCAGCAACGCGCGATTCAGCTGCGTCATCTCGAGGTCGTCGATCAGGCCCTGCTGCACGCCGAACCGGACCGCAGACAGGCACGTCAGCGCCTCCTCGCTGGTCAGGATCCGTGCACGCTCCAGCGTGCCGAGGGAACGGAAGACCCGGTCCAACGTCTTCGCCCGCCCCTCACCGGACAGCAGCGCTTCGCGGACGCCGCGCTCCCACGCCAACAGGCGTTCGACGGCCGTCGCGACGTCGGCCGCGATCGTCGACTCCGAGCGGCCGAGCGTGACCTGATTGCTGACCTGGTAGAGGTCGCCGAGCGCGCGGCTGCCTTCGCCGTACATGCCGCGAACGGCCATGAACGCCTTCTGCGCCGCGTGCGTCGCCTTCTCGATCTCGTCGGTCCAGACCAGCGCCGGCAGGTGCAGCATGACCGAGACGCGCAGGCCGGTTCCGGCGTTCGTCGGGCACGCCGTCAGGAACCCGAACTCCTCCGAGAACGCGACCGAGATCCGCTGCAGGATCCCGTCGTCGAGCGATTCGGCGCGGCGGTAGGTCGCTTCGATCGCACGTCCGGAGTGGAACACCTGCACGCGCAGATGGTCCTCCTCGTTGATCATGATCGAGATGCTCTCGTCGGCGTTGACGGCGACGTCGCGCGGCTTCTGCGACTCGGCGTGTTCGCGGCTGATCAGATGGCGCTCCATCAGCACCTTGCGCTCGATGTCGTCGAGGCCGGGCAGTGTCAGAAGGCGCAGCGGTTCGACGAAATCGGCACGGGTCAGTTGCTTGCCGAGGAATGTCGTCAGCTCGCGCGACTCCAACTCGGTCATCGACGTCGAGAAGTGGTACCCGTCGACGTTCCGTGCGAACCGCACGCGCGTGCAGATCGCGATGTCGGCGTCGGGCCCGGTACCGCGCAACCATTCGCCGAGTCCCGCGAGGTCGTCGTCCGCAGGCGTTCGCACGTCATTCCTCCTTCGTCGGGCGGGGCGTGCCCTCGACCTTGCGCAGTTCGTCGCGCAGGCGCGCCGCGTCTTCGTAGGCCTGACCGTGGATCGCGTCTGCCAATCTGCGCTTCAGGTCTGCCACGAGGTCAGGCTGCACGGCGGCGGCCGGCGCGCGACCGGGGAAGCGTCCGCGGTGGCTGTTGCCGTCGTGGACCCGGTCGAGCAGCGGGACGAGGGCAGCCTTGAACACGAGGTAGCAGCGCGGGCAACCCATCCGTCCGCGCATCCGGAACTCGGCGAGCGTCATCCCGCAACCGACGCAGGCGAGCGTGTCCTTCGGCCGGCGGGACGATGGTTCGCCGCCCTTCAACCCGCTGAACAGATCGTCGAGCACTTCCGGCGAGAGCTTCATCGGCGTGCCTTGCAGCATCCCGCCGCTGGCTGCGCACGCCTTGCAGAAGTGGCGCTGTTGCACCGCCTTCCCGCTCTGGACATCCGTCACGTGGATCTTCGCCACGGCCTTGTGGCATGCATCGCAGAGTTGGGCGTCTTCGGACACAGCGTTCGAGTGTAGCGAGGACCACGAGCATTCGGCCGCCGCGCGTCGCGCGCCGCCTGCGTCGTGGCGAGTTCAGGTTTCGGTGCTCTGGCTCTCCGCGGGTCGCGAGCGATTCCGTGGAAGGTCGTCCGGGAGGCGTGCGACGAAGCGGTGGAACACCTCGGCGCGCGCGCGGAAGTTGGGGTACTGGTCGAACGATGCAAAGGCCGGACTGAACAGGACGCTCTCGCCGGCCTGTGCAGCAGCGCTCGCCGCCGCCAGCGCTTCCTCGACGGTGGCGTGCCGCGTGACCGTCATCCGCTTCGCCAGCAACGCCGCCATCGGCTCGGCGGCGGCCCCGAACAAATGCGCGCTGGCCAGGTGCGGCGCCAGCAAGTCGGCGACGCGGCGGAAGTCGCCATCCTTGCTCTTGCCGCCGCCGACCCAGCGGAGCGGCTTCGGCAGAGTTTCGACGGCGGACAGCGTCGACAGGACCTCGGTCGACACGGCGTTGTCGAACCAGTGCACGCCGCGCGACGTCTTGACCTTCTGCAGGCGGAACTGGAGCGGACGTTCGCGGACCAACGCCAACGCCGCGCGATGCGTCGACGCTCCGAGCAGGCGCGCAGCCGTGAACGCGGCCTGAACGTTCTCGTGCTGGAATCGCCCGAGCAGTTCCAACGCGTCGACGTGCAGCACGCGTTCGGGTTCGTCCCCGAGCCGCGAGACCAACCAACCGTCGACGAATCCGACCTGCCCTGGGCCCGGCTCGCGCGCCGTGAACGTCGCCCGCAGCGGCGCCGTCGTGACGAACGACGCGGCGACCGGATCCTCGGCGCCATGCACGAGGAACTTCTCGACGATCCGTGCCACGCGGCTCTTCGCGCGGTGATAGGCGGTCACGCTGCCGTGCCGATCGATGTGGTCCGTCGTCACGCGCACGATCACGGCGCCGACGGCGCGATGCCGGTCGAGGTCGACGCGTTCCAACTGGAACGACGAGATCTCCATGACCGCGACCTGATCCTTGCGCCACGACGCTTCGTCGCTGAGCAGGCTGCGACCGATGTTGCCGCCGATCAGCGCGTCGAAGCCGGACCCGAGCAGCGCCTTGTGCAGCAGCGACGTCGTCGTCGACTTGCCGTTCGTTCCGGTCACGAGCAGCGTCTTCCCGGGGAAGTGCTCGAGGAACAGGTTCGCCTCCTGCGTGACCTCGATCTCCTTCGCGCGCGCCGCAGCCAGCAGCGGATTCGACTCGGGCACGGCGGGGTTGACGACCAGCAGATCGACGTCGTCGAGGTGGTCGGGAGCCGGCGGTTCGAGTCGCCATTCGACGTCGGGCCATCCCGCGAGCGCCGAGATGCCGTCCTGCAGCGTGTCGGCAGCGCCGTGGTCGCTGATCCGGACCTGGTACCCGCGTCGCAGCAGGAACAGCGCCGCTTCGCGTCCGCCGCCGAATCGGCCCAGTCCGAGGATCAGCGCTCTGGTCATCGCTCGCGTCGCATGGCGTCGCTGCGCCGCAGCAGTTCGGTGATCGTGGTGGGGACGACGCCGTCGGGGATCGGCTGCCGCGTCGGCAACGCGACGGCGATCTCGCTGCGTTGCGACCCGCGCCACGGCAGCGACACGACCTCCACCACGAAGTCGAACGGGAACATCCATCCCGGCACCGGCGGGTCGATCTGCGCGGTCGTCACGGCCCGCGTCGGGGCGGGCGTGTTCGCGAGCGGCGCCGTGCTGGCGGCGTCCGCCCGTGCCGACGTCGCGACGACTTCGACGGTCCCAAAGTACGGCAACGGCTCCGTGTGCGATCCGGTCCCCACGGCGCGTCCGTCGCGATACAGCGCGACGTCGTTCGGTTGCCCGTGGACGTACAGCGTCGGAACGTCGCACGCGGCGAACACCGACATCGTCGCCATCCGTGTGAACGACGAGAGCCAACCGCGAATGCGATGGACGAGCCGCACGGGCTCGTCACCGCGACATCGTGTGTCCGGTGTCATCCGACCCACTCCTTTGCCGTCGCCTCGTGCGTCGGTGCCACGTCCGAGCTGACCGTCCGGACGTCGACGCTTTCACGCTTCGCTCGCCGCGGTCGGCGACACCGACCGAAGACTGGCGGAGAGGGGGGGATTCGAACCCCCGGTGGGGAGTAATCCCCACTCCACCTTAGCAAGGTGGTGCAATAGGCCGCTCTGCCACCTCTCCGCAGCGCGAGGCGCGGGAGTATTCCGGCGCGGCTGCGGCGACGCAAGCATGCCGAGCGGGAAGTGTTGCACGTCGCGCCGCGCCGTCGCGGGACGGCAATGGCGGAGAGGGAGGGATTCGAACCCCCGTCGCCCTCGCGGGCGAAGCGGTTTTCAAGACCGCCGCATTCAGCCGCTCTGCCACCTCTCCATTCCTACTCCTACGTCCCGCCTCCTACGTCCCGCGGGTTGCCTTTCGCGCGTTCAGCCGATCGCGACCGCGTCGAACACCTTCCGAGCGACGAAGATCGGCGCTCGAACCTGCACGGCCAACGCTATGGCATCGCTCGGCCGACAGTCCACGAACTTCTGCTCGGCGTCGGCGTCCGTCTGTCGCGCCAGGACGAGCACGGCGAAGAACGTCGTCTCGCGCAGATCGGTAACGACGACTTTCGCCAAGTTCCACCCGACCGTCGACAGCACGCGCACGAGCAACTCGTGCGTCAGCGGCCGCGCCGACGTTCGCTCGAACAAGCGACGGTTGATCTCGTTGGCCTCGAAGAACCCGATGACGATCGGGAACGTGCGCTCGCCGCCGACTTCGGTCAGATGCACCGACTGTGGTTCGGCGTCGGTGTCGAGGACGACGCGCGAGACTTCGACGCGAACGAGATCTTCCAGCACGGCTGTGAGAGTGGGGTTGCACGGCGCGAACGCGAGAACGTCCACCGCAGCGGGCGCGGAGTGTCGTGCGCGACCGGCGCGCGGGCAAGGGCGCGAACGCGGTGGTATGGTCCGCCGCCTCGTTCGATGACCACGTCCCACGCGTCCGCCGAGCCTCGTTCCGACGTGCCGTTGGCGAGCGTGTCACGCAGCGGGCACGTCGAGTCCTGGCATCGCGGCGCGATCGCGATCGTCGAAGGCGATCGACTCGTGCGGTCGTTCGGCGACGTCGAGCAGCCGGTGTTCTGCCGGTCGGCGACGAAGCCGTTCCAGGCATTGCCGCTGATCGAACGCGGTATCGCCGCGCGGCTGGACCTGCCGGCCGCCGAGTTGGCGCTGACGACGGCGAGCCACGACGGGACGGAAGCACACGCTGCCCTGGTCGCCGCACTGCTCGCGCGCGGCGGGTTTGGCGAAGGCGACCTCCGCTGCGGCCCGCACGCGCCGTTCGACCGGCGTGCGGCGTTCGAGCTCGCGCGGCTCGGTCGCAAACCGACGCGCTTGCACAACAACTGCAGCGGAAAACACGCCGGCTTCCTGCTGCTCGCGCGCGACTGCGGCGACGCGCCGGAGGCGCACCTCGACCCGGACTCGGCCGCGCAGCGACTCGTCCGGCAGACCGTCGCCGCGTGCGCCGGGTTGGCGCCCGACGCGGTCGAGGTCGGGCTCGATGGCTGCGGCGCGCCGACGTTCCGAATGCCATTGATCGCGCTCGCGCGCGCGTTTGCGCGGCTTGCGAACCCGACCGACGTCGCGCCCGTTCGCGCCGCCGCATGCCGGACGCTGCTCGATGCGATCACGCAGGCGCCGGTCCCGTTCGCTGGCGAGACGCGGCTCTGCACACGCCTCGTCCGCGCACTGCCGGGGCGCATCTTTCCGAAGAACGGCGCCGAAGGGGTCTACGCGTTCGCGCTGATTCCGCCCGACGCCGCGAGCCCCGGCATCGGCGTCGCGATCAAGATCACCGACGGCAACGAGCGCGGGTACGTGCCGGTCGTCGTCGATCTGCTGACGCGCCTGCGCGTCTGGCAAGCCGTTCCCGACGCGCTTGCCGATCTCGTGGCGCCGGTCGTCTGGAACACGCAGAAGGTCGAGGTCGGCAGGGTCGCGAGCCTGCTGCCATGGTGAACGCCGACGAACGACGCGTCGTGCGCCACGCACCGAAGCTGCCGCGTCGGAAGCCCGCCGCGCACAAGGGCGACTTCGGGACCGTCGTCGTCGTCGCCGGCTCGGCGACGATGCCCGGCGCCGCGATCCTGTGCGCGCGCGCGGCGTTGCGCGGTGGTGCCGGGCGCGTCCAACTCGGCCTTCCCGACGACCTCCTCGCGATCTGCATCGCCGCCGTGCCGGGTGCGATCGGCGTCGGTCGCGGCGCTGCCCTCGACGCGGCGCTCGTCGACGCTGCGGCGATCGTGCTCGGGCCCGGTCTCGGTGTCGGCGCCGACGCGCGGCGACTCGTCGCCCGCGTGCTGCGGCGCGCCCGCTCACCGATCGTCGTCGATGCCGACGCTCTGAACGTCCTCGCGCCGCTGCGCCGGCCGCTGCGCACTTCGGCGACGGCCGTCCTGACCCCGCAGCCGGGCGTGGCGGCGCGGCTGCTCGGCACGACGGCCGCCGAGGTCCAGGCCGATCGCATGACCGCCGCGACGACGCTGCAGCAGCGCTCGGGCGCCGTCGTCGTGCTGAAGGGGGCCGGCACGATCGTCTGCGCGGCCGATGCGACGTTCACGAATCGGACCGGCAACCCCGGACTCGCGACGGCCGGAAGCGGCGACGTTCTCGCCGGGTTGCTGGCGGCGTGTCTGGCGCAAGGCATGGCGCCGTTCGACGCCGCGTGCCTTTCCGTCGACGTTCACGGCCGCGCCGGCAACCGCGTCGCGAAGCGACTCTCTGAGGCAGGGCTCTGCGCGGAGGACCTTCCGCTGGCGATCGCCGAGGAACTGCGATGAGGCGCTTCGCCGCGCGGGCGTTCGGCTGCCTCGCATCGCTCGCTCTCGCGCCGCACGTCGAAGCGCAGATCGCCGATCTCACGCACGACGACCCGGCGCGCCGCGAACGCGCCGTCGCGGCACTGCTCTACGAGACGTCCCCGTTCCCTGCCGCAGACCTCGTCGACGCCGACGCGCCGACGCGCGCTCGCCTGGTCCGTGCACTGGCCGATCGCCCTCGCATCGGTGCTGTGACGCTGCTTCGGGGCTGGATCGACGCCGGCACGCTGTCCGCCGAGCACGCGCTGCTCGCCGCGTCGGCTCTCACGCCGGCCGAGCGCGCCGCCGCCGACCTCGAACGTCTGGTCGCCGCCGCGCG
>JAEYTU010000076.1 GCA_023433825.1 Planctomycetota bacterium | reverse complement strand
AGCCGACGCCGTGTTGTGCGCCGGTGGCGCGCACGCGATCGCGGCGCTGGCGTACGGCGCCGGTCCGGTCCGGCCGGTCGACGTCGTCGTCGGACCCGGCAACCGCTTCGTGACCGCCGCGAAGCAGCTCGTCGCCGGTCGCGTCCGGATCGACATGCTGGCCGGCCCGAGCGAACTGGTCGTGCTGGCCGACGCGAGCGCGGACCCCGACGTCGTCGCCGCCGACCTGCTGGCGCAGGCCGAGCACGACGACGACGCGGTCCCGGTCCTCGTCACGACCGATCCGACGCTGCCGTCCCGCGTCGAACGCGCGTTGCAGCACCAACTCGCCACGCTGCCGACCGCCGCGACGGCGCGCGAAGCCCTTCGCAACGGCGGGGTCGTCGCGGTGGCCGACCTCGATGCCGCGATCGCCGCCTGCGACCGGATCGCGCCCGAGCACCTGCAGCTCCAGTTGTCGCCCGAAGCGGCGGCGCACGCCGGCGCGCGGCTCGCCCACTACGGCGCGCGCTTCGAAGGCCACGCCGGTGCCGAGGTGCTCGGCGACTACGGCGCCGGTCCGAACCACGTGTTGCCGACGGCCGGAACCGCCCGCCACAGCGGCGGACTCTCGGTCTGGACGTTCTTGCGTGTGCGGACCTGGCTGCGCGTCGACGACCCGGCCGCGGCCCGCGAACTGTGCGACGACGCGGCCGCGCTGGCGCGCATCGAGGGACTCGAGGCGCACGCGCGCGCGGCGGAGCGGCGAACATGCCGGTAAAACCCTCGCCTTCTGCAAATCTGTCGTCGCCGTCGCGAAGGGCCACCCTCTTCGTGGTCGTCCGCCGAGCGCGGCATTTGGAGCAGGAGCACGTCGGATGGAGTTGTTGATCCTCGCACTGTTCGGTTGGGCCTGCGCGGCGATCGCGTCGTCGCGCGGTCGCTCGGTCGTCGCGTGGTTCATCCTCGGCTGCCTGCTGCACGTCTTCGCCCTCGTCCTGGTCCTCGTGCTGCCCGACGTCGCGGCACAGGAGGAGAACGACTCGACGCTCCGCGACGAGAACCGGCGGCTCCGCGAACGGCTGCGGAAGGATCGCCAGGTCGCCGATCGACGGTTCCGTGAGGTCGACGAGCGGCTGTCGGTTCACGACCGCGCGCTCGGCGTCGACACGGTGCCGCGGCTGCCCGAGTCGCCGGCGCCGTTCACCGGCCCGGCCCGCGACCGGGTCCTCGCGCAGACCTGGCACTGGTCGGACGGGCGGACGCCGTTCGGGCCGATCGACGGGGACGAGTTGCTGGAGCTGTTCGATCGCCGCGAGATCACGGTCGCGACGTTGGTCTGGACGCCCGGCATGGCCGAATGGCGACGGCTGGCCGACGTCCCCGAACTTCGACAGGCGATCGGCGCATGACGGCCGCCGACGATCCGCGTTCGCACGAAGTTGCACCGCCGCTCCCGCCGCAGCCCGATGCGTCCGAGTTCCCGCGGTTCGCATGGTTCGAGGGCATCGTCGAAGGCCAGCGCATCGACGAACGGGAACTCCGCGCCGCCGTCGGCGCGCTCGAGTCGTGCGGGCTCGCACCGCTCTCGGTCGAAGTCGACGCCGGACGGTTCTCGCTGCTCGCGCCCGATCACGCGATCGCACCGCACCGACTGCGTCCCGGCTGGCGCGCGGAGGTCGCGCACCACCTGCAGTCGCTCGCATTGCAGTTGCCGCCGAGCGGCTCGCTGGAGTCGACGCTGCGATGCACCGAGGTGTTCGAGACCGAGACCGTCGAGACGTTGTTCGCCGTCCGCGGACGCGACGTGCGCGCGGTCTCCCGCGGCCGCGAGACGACGGCCAGCGACCTGCAGCGCGCGACGCGGCGATCGCGACCGGCCACGCCGAAGGTCTCGCGCCGTAACACGTGGATCGCCGCGCTGGCCATCGCCGTGTTGGTGCCGTTCGTGCTGTTCCGTGTCGGCGTCGTCGATCGGATGTTCGCGCCGGCAGCGGCGGATCTCGCCGTTTCGACCGGCGCATTCGGCGATCTCGTCGCGGCCACGGTCGCCGACGACGCCGGGACCTACGTCGTCACGCTGACGCGCGGCGCCGGATTCCCGGCGACGACGGCCGCGGCCGACGCACTGCTCGCTGCCGCACCGACACCGGAACGCCGCGCGATCGTCCGCGCGGTGACCGATGGCGGGGTAGCGTTCGTCCAACTTCGCTCGTCGGACGACACTCTCGCCGTCGCCGAGATCGCATTGCGTGGCCTGTTGCCATCGGACGATGCACGAGTCCGCACGACGCTGCCGGCGCGCATCGGCGCCGCCACGGTCGAGCTGACCGCGCTGCCGGGCCGTTGACGACGCGAACGACCCGCCGCACGCTCCCCGCGGGGGGCATTCGACGTCCTCTGGAGAACCGTCCCATGCGCACCCTCGTCCCACTCGCCGCGATCACGCTCGCGCTCAGCGCCGGCCTCGCAGCCCAGATCGTCAGCCCGGTCGGGTACGCGCACGTCGAAGCCGGTGCCAACAACACCGACCCGTTCAGGGACGTCGCGTTCACGTTCCAGCAGGTCCATGGCGACATCCGCGGCACGCCGCGGTCGATCTCGTCGCTCGCGTTTCGCCGGGACGGCACGGTGATGCTGGCCATTCCCGCTCGCACGGTCGTCCTCGACATGTTCATCGGCGAGGTCGACATGGCGCTGATCGGCCCGACGTTCGCGGCCAACTTCACGTCGCCCCGGCTGCAGGTCGTCACGAATCGCACGGTCAATCTCCCCGACCACACGGTCCCGCCGATCACGATTCCGACGCCGTTCACCGTCGTCTTCCCGTTCGACGTTCCGTACGCGCACAGCGCGGCGCTGGACCTGATCTACGAGATGCGGATCCACTCGAACTCGAACGCCGCGTTCTATGCACTCGACGCAGCCGTCGGGAACGTGTTCGCCGGCGTCACCGGCACCGCGGCCGCGATGGGCACGGGCTGCACGACGAGCAACGGCGTGATGCAGCTCCGGTGGAGCGGCCTCACGACGAACCCGTTCCACTTGTTGAAGTGGGATGTCGTGAACGCTCCGACGTCGGCGCAGATCGTGCTGCTCGTCGGGTTGCCGATCGCGTTCCCATTGCCCGGCGTGTGCGAGCAGGTCTTCACGACCGGTCAGTACTTCACGCTCCAAGGCACGACTTCGACCGCGGGCGTCTACGCGACGCCGACCAGCCTGAGCTTCCGCTACAACCCGACGTTTGCGGGTTTGACGCTGGCGACGCAGGCCGCCTCGTTCGACACCGGCCAGCCGAACGCTCCGCTCGTGCTCTCGAACGGTTTGCTCGTCGGGATCTCCGACCTCGGAGCGGCGGTGCAGTGCGCGCGCGTCGTCGCCGTCGGAACCTCGACGGCAACGACCGGAACGGTCAACCGGCACTTCGCGACCATCACCGAGTTTCGTTGAGGCGGCGCCTCGAGGGATCGAGCGACTTCTCTTGCGAAGTCGTCGGATCGGAGGAACCTCGAGCGGGCCTCTGTCCGTCGGAGGCCCGACCCCCCACCGAAGACCCAGTAGAGATCCGATGCACGCGACTTCCTTCTCCGTTTCGTTCCTGTTGCTCACCGCCGGCCTGACGGCGCAGGTCGTGAGTCCCGTTGGTTTCGGCAGCATCGAAGCCTCGAGCAACAACACCTACCCGTTCACCGGATCTGCGTTCACCTACCAACAGATCCACAGCGACCTGCGCGGGACTCCGAGGCCGGTCACGGCGCTCGCGTTCCGCCGCGACGGCACGTTGACCTCGGCGTACGCCGCGCGGACGGTCGTCGTCGACGTCTGGATGGGCGATGGCGATCGCGCGACGGCGACGACGACGTTCGCAACGAATTTCGCAACGACGCCGACGCAGGTCATGACGAACCGCACCGTCAACTTGCCGGACCACTCCGCCGTTCCGGTCGCGTTGCCAGCGGCGTTCGACACCGTGCTGACGTTCGACGTGCCGTTCGTCTACACCGGCGTGCAGGACCTGATCTGGGAACTGCGGATGTCGTCGAACACGTTGACGACGAGTTATCCGATGGACGCCGCTTCGGGCGCCACGAACACCCCCGTCAACGGCAACGCGATGGAGTTCGGCACCGGCTGCACGACGCCCCGCGGCGTCATGAAGCTGCGCTGGACCGGTTCGACGACGTCGACGCAGCACTCCATTCGGTGGTCGGTCACGAACGGTCCGGCCAGTTCGCAGGGCGCCGTCGTCGTCGGCAACCTCGTCGGCGTACCGCTGCCGGGCTTCTGCGACACGATCCGTACCGACGGGGCGTTCTTCAGTCTGTCCGGAACGACGAGCTCGACCGGCACGCTGGCGACGCCGACGACGCTGACGTTCCCGTACAACCCGTCGTTCGCCGGCTTCCCGCTCGCCGCGCAGGCCGTGGTCCTCGACGCGACGCAGCCAGGAATCGGACTCGCGCTGTCGAACGGCTTGCTCGTCACGATCCCCGACGTCGTCGCGGCCGGCGTGCAGTGCATGCGGATCTCGGCCACGAACAGTGCAACGGCGACGACCGGCTCGGTCGGCAACAACTATGCGTTGGTGACCGAGTTCCGCTGAACTCGGCCGCTCAGCTCTGCTGCTCTTTGAGCACCATGTCGATGCACAGCGCCGCTGCGAGCAGCAGCGGCCCCATGCCGATCGGATCGACGCCCGCTGCCAGATGGACGACGTAGTTGTCGGCGCTGGTGAACAGCTCCTTGCCGATCCCGCCCCACTTGCGCGTCACGACACCGAGCTCCTTTCCATCGACGGCGACGAACTGGAAGTTCCAGCCGACGAGGTTGCCCTTCAACTCGGCGACCTTCTGGTCGTTCGCGTCGAAGATGTCGAAGCGGCCCCCGAGCGAAATCAGACGCTGACGGAAGGTGCCGAGCAGTGGTTTGCCCGACGCCTCGAGACCGGCATGTTCTCGGATCCGCTACGTGCTTCGATCGAGAGTCGACATTCGGCGCGACCGACCGCGTTGTCGTGACAGAGGCAAAGTGATGCTGAAACTCGCAAAGATCCTGGTCCCCACGGACTTCTCGCTCCCGTCCCAACACGCACTCCGCTACGCGCTGTCACTGGCGAAGACGACGCACGCACAGATCCTGCTGCTGCACGTGGTCGACACGCCGGCTTATCTGCCGATGCTCGCCGCCGAGGGTGGCGCCATTGCGCTGCCCGACCTGCAGGAACGCGCGCGCGGCTTCGCCGACCAACACTTGAAGGACATGGCGCAGCACGAGGTCCCGGCGACCGTCGACGTCAAGACGATGCGTCGCGAAGGCCCGGCCTACGTCGAGATCCTCGACGTCGCGCGCAAGGAAGGCGTCGACATGATCGTGATGGCGACGCAGGGACTGACCGGTTTGAAGCACTTCCTGCTCGGCAGCACGGCCGAACGCGTCGTTCGCGAAGCACCGTGCCCGGTGTTGACGCTGCGCGCCGAGACGATGCAGAGCGACGCCGACAAGATGGACTGACGCGCGCGACGCTTCAGGCCTTGACGCGGCGGCGCGGCGGCGGCTCCTCTTCGCGGCCGCCCATTCCGGCCGTGACGGCGAAGCGCAGCGCGTCCTCCATCGACATGTCGACCGGCTCGACGCTCTCCTTCGGCACCATGACCAGATAGCCGCCGAGCTGATAGCTCATCGGCAGATAGACACCGATCGTCTTCGCGTCGCCGATGCCGACCGGCAGGTCGTGGAAGTCGTCGCGCGTGACGAAGCCGATGACCTTCATGTCGCCACCGAAGAGCCGCACCATGACCACGCGGTCGTACTGCGCCTTCTTCCGGTGCGTGAAGAAGTCGAGCATGTCGCGAATCATCCCGTAGATGCTCTTGACGACCGGGATCCGCTCGAGCACCCGCTCGCCGAAGCCGTAGATGACGCGCGCGAGATAGGCGCTGAGGAACAGCCCCAGCAGGAAGACGACGAGCACTGCGATGAACAGGCCCATTCCCGGAACGAGGAAGCGCTCGGGAATGACGTAGGCGATCAGATTGCGCGTGACCGCTTCGGCTCGCGTGATCGTCCAGTAGACGATGTAGATCGTCAGGGCCATCGGCACGAAGGCGATCAGGCCACGCAGGAAGATCTTGTCGATGCGACTGTGCGCGCTCATCCGGCGAAGCCTAGCCGCAGTGG
>JAEYTU010000047.1 GCA_023433825.1 Planctomycetota bacterium | reverse complement strand
CGCGAGCACCGGCCACGACACGTCGCCGACGACCTCGACGACCGACCGATCGAGACGCCAACCGCGTCCAAACGGACCCCACCGCTCGAGGCGCGCATCCGCCAAGCCGTAGCCAGCGAGTCGCTCCTTCGCCCACGCCTGCGCGCTGCGAAGTCCCGGCGAACCGGTCAGCCGCGCGCCATGCACGTCACAGATCCACCACAGGTGATCCATGACCTTCGAGTCCTCGAGGCCGTGCTTGCGCAGGATCGCGACGGCGGAAGCGTCGACCGGCTCCTGCGACGGAACGTGTGCGACGGCGAGCAGCGCGATGGCGAGAGTCGCGACCGAGCGCGCGAGCGGAGTGGAGGCGGGCGGGAACGACTGAGACACGGGTCACCTCCGGATGCGGCAGCGCCGCGGGACTACAGCGCGATGCGTTCGGCCAACCGATCGCGGATCGACTCGAGGGGCAGATCCATGACTTCGAGCGCCTTCGCATCGCGGTAGTGGCGCTCGACGTGGTACTCGACCGTGTAGCCGAATCCGCCGTGGACTTGGATCCCTTCGTCGGCGGCCGCGATCGCGGACTCGACGGCTTCGACCTTCGCCAGCATCGCCTCGTGCAGCGCGTCGCCACCGAGGTCCGCGATCCGCGCCGCGTGATAGACGAGGTGCTGCGCCGCGTGAGTGCGACGGACGATCTCGACGAGTTTGTGCGCGACGGCCTGCTGCGCGAACAACGGTTTGCCGAACGCGATCCGATCGTGCGCGTGGCGGCGCGTGATCTCGAACGTGTGCTCGGCGATGCCGACGGCGATCGCGGCGGCGCCGATTGCGGCGGCGACCATCGCGCGGTCGAACGCGCCCTGCGCGTCGGCGTCGCGGGCGACGAGGGCCGATGCCGGGACGCGGACCGAGCGCAGCGTGACCGATCCCGGAGCCGTCGCGCGAAACCCGGCGGCGGGGACGGCGGCGCGCTGCACGAGCTTCGCGTCGAGCACGAACAGCAACGGCTCGCCGGCCGCGGTTCGCGCGCACACGACGAACGTCTCGGCGCGCGCGCCGGCGGTCACGACGGCGGCCACACCGTCGAGCACGAACTCGGCGCCTTCCTCACGCGCGACGATCCGTGCGTCGGGGCCGACGAAGGCGGCGAGGACTTCGCCGGCCGCGACGGCGGCGCAGGTTTCGGCGGCGGCGTCGAGACCTTCGAGTGCCTTGCCGACGAGACCGGCCTGCGACACGAGCAGTCGCGCCGTCGAACTCGACCCGCGCGCGACGGCGACGACCGCGATCGCGAACGCCATCATCCCCATCGCGGCGCCACCGCTCGCCTCGGCGATCGGCAGGCCGAGCAGACCGAGTTCGGCGAGCTGACGGAAGTCGTCTTCTGCGAACGTGCGGTGCTCGTCGAGATCGAGGGCGCGCGGGCGTGCGCGTTCCTCGACGAACTTGACGACGGTGTCGAGGATCAGCTTCTGGTCGTCGGAGAGGTCAGGGTTGTGCATGGCGTTCAGCGTCCGCCGGGCCAGTAGTAGAGGAGCTTCGAGCCGGTCGTCGCGCCGAGCAGGCGTTCGACGGCGTTGTCGACGGCACCGATGCCACCATTCCGCTGGCGCGCGCCGGTCAGTGCTTCGAGGAGGGTCGGGATCCGGCGCAGCTCGACGAGCTGTGCGTGCCCGACGGTCTCCGGATGGTCCGCGGCGATCCGGTCGAGCGCCGACCCGAGATCGTGGATCTCGTCGACGAGTCCGCCGGCCATTGCCTGCATGGCCGAGTACAGAGCACCGTTCGCCAGCGCGACGACTTGTTCGCGGGTCAGCTTCGGGCGGCCGGCGGCGACGACGTCGACGAAGCGGTCGTACATCTCGTCGACGATCGAGCGGAGCATCGCGATCTCCTCGCTCCGCGGCGGTCGCGTCGGCGACAGCATGTCCTTGTACGGCGTCCGCTCGCTGACGATCGTGACCTGCGCGATCCCGAGGTTGTCCATCGCCTCGGCGACGTTCCAGGTCTGCAAGATCACGCCGATGCTGCCGGTGATCGTCGTCGGTCGCGAGTAGATCTTCTCGGCGGCGACGGCGACGTAGTAGCCGCCCGACGCGGCGATGTCGCCGAGCAGCGCGACGACTGGCTTGCTCGGATGCATCCGGCGGAACTCGGTCACGGCGCGATGGATCGCATCGGAGTCGGTGACGCCACCACCCGGCGAGTTGACGTCGATCAACACGGCGCGGATCGACTCGTCGCGGGACGCGAGGCGCAGGGCGCGCTCGACTTCGGTGACCGTTCCGCCGGCGCCGCCGATCAGCGGCGAACTGGCTTCGGCGATCGCGCCGTCGATCGGGATCCGAAGGATCTTGTTGCGCGCGTCACGTGCCCCGCCGACCGGAACCAGGCGGTGTCCGGACGAGTCCTCGACCGACATCGTGGCCGGGTCGAACGCGCTGAACGTCGTGACGAGCAGCAGGACGAGGTTGAGTCCGGCGGAGACCAGCAGCAACAGCGCGAGGAAGATCGCGACGTAGAACGCGACGCCGCGAGTCTCGCGGGATTGGGACTGCCAGTACGGGGTCGGCTGTGGCGGCGTGGGCGGCTGCGGCGGCGGTTGCGGTGACTCAGCCACCGAGCACCCCGCGGGCGACGACGAGGCGCTGGATGTCGGTCGCCCCCTCGTAGATCTCGGTGATCCGCGCGTCGCGCAGCAGTCGCTCGACGCGGTGCGTCCCGGCTGCCGCCTCGGCACCGATGATCGCGAACGCCTCGCGGGCGGCACGGTTCGCGAGCCGGCTGGCGGTCAACTTCGCCATCGCCGCTTCCTTGCCGCAGTGGATTCCGCGGTCGCGCAGAATCGCGGCGCGCCAAGTCAGGAATCGGTAGGCGTCGAGGTCCGACGCGATGTCGGCGAGCTTCCACTGCGCTGCCTGCGACGCGGTCGAACGTCCCTTGTGGTCCAACTGCGCCGCGAGGTGATCGCGGATCGAGTCGTGCGCGGCGCGCGCGATGCCGAGCGCCTGCGATGCGATGCCCAGGCGGCCGCCGTCGAGCGTGTCGAGCGCGATCGTGAAACCGCGCCCTTCGTCGCCGAGGCGATTCGCCGCCGGAACGGCGACGTTCTCCAGCAGGATCTCGACGGTCGGCGATCCGCGGATGCCGAGCTTGCGCTCCTTCTTGCCGACGCCGACGCCCGGCCACGTGCGCTCGACGAGGAACGCCGTGATGCCCTTCACGCGATCTGCGGCCGTGCGCGCGAACACGATGAACAGGTCCGACTCGCTGCCGGTCGTGATCCACAGCTTCGCGCCGTTCAGCACGTAGCCGTCCGACGTCGCCTTCGCTTCGCAGACGAGCCCCGCGGCGTCGGATCCGGAACCGGCTTCCGACAGGCAGTACGCGCCGAGCCACGAACCGTCGATCAGCTTCGGGAAGTAGCGCCGCTTCTGATCCTCGGTCCCCCACTTCGCGAGCGGCGAGCACACGAGACTGTTGTGGACCGAGACCGTCACGCCGGTCGACGCGCAGGCCGCGTTCAACTCTTCGAGCATCAGACAGCTCGCGAGATTGCCCATCTCCGTGCCGCCGTAGGCGCGCGGGACGGTGACCTTCAGCAGTCCGAGCGACGCAGCCTTCGCGACGGCCTCGCGCGGGAAGCGCGTCTCGGCGTCCATCGCGGCCGCCTGGGGGGCCAACTCGCGCTGCGAGAACTCGCGCGCCATCTCGCGGAACGACTGCAACTCCGGCGACAACACGAAGTCGCTGACCTGCGGCAGATGCATGTCGACACTGGTCTCGGTCATGACTTGCGCTCGTACTCGTAGAAGCCGCGACCGGTCTTTCGTCCGAGATGACCCGCGGCGACCATGCGTCGCAGCAGCGGGCACGCGCGGTACTTGTCGTCGCCGAGGCCGTTCTTCAGGACGTCGAGGATGTCGACGACGACGTCGAGGCCGATGAAGTCGGCGAGGGTCAGCGGCCCCATCGGGTGGTTCATCCCGAGCTTCATGATCTCGTCGATGCCTTCGCGCGTCGCGACGCCTTCCATCAGGCAGAACGCGGCCTCGTTGATCATCGGCATCAGCACGCGGTTGCTGACGAAGCCGGGATAGTCGTTCGCCGGCACAGGCAGCTTGCCCATCGCCGTCGCGAAGCCGAGGACGCGATTCGTCGTCGCATCCGACGTGTCGTTGCCGCGGATGACCTCGACCAGCTTCATCAGCGGCACCGGGTTCATGAAGTGCATCCCGATCACGCGGTCCGCGCGGCGCGTCGCGGCGCCGAGCAGCGTGATCGAGATCGACGACGTGTTGCTGGCCAGGATGCAGTCGCGGCCGGTCTTCCCGTCCAGGTCGCGGAACACGGCGCGCTTGACGTCGAGGTTCTCGGTCACGGCCTCGATCACGAGGTCGGCGTTCGCCGCAGCATCCGTCGACGTCGCCGGCGTGATCCGCGCGAGGACTTCCGCGGCCTGTGCCTCGGTCATCGTCGCCTTCTTGACGAAGCGCTGCAGGCTCTGCCGGATCGCCTCGTAGCCGCGCGTGACGAACTCCTCCTTGACGTCGATCAGCGCCGCGGCGACGCCGACCTGAGCGAACGCCTGCGCGATGCCATTGCCCATCGTGCCGGCGCCGATGACGGCGATGCGGGAGGGAAGTACTGCTTCAGTCATCGGGAGTTCGGGCTCGGATGTTCGTGAACGGGCGGTTCGTGGCGGGTGTGTTCGCGGACGCAGCGAAGGGTCATGCCATCTCGACCGACAGGACGACCGCGTTGCCGCCGCCGAGACAGAGCCCGGCGAGGCCGCGCGACAGCTTGCGGTCGCGGAGTGCGTGCAGCAGCGTGACGAGCACGCGCGCGCCGGAAGCGCCGATCGGATGACCGAGCGCGACCGCGCCGCCGTGCACGTTGACCTTCTGCGGATCGAGCTCGAGCGTGCGGAGCAGCGCGACGCACTGGACCGCGAACGCCTCGTTCAACTCGACGAGGTCGAAGTCCTGCGGGCGGCAGCGCTGCATCGCGCAGAGCTTCTGGACCGCGACTTCGGGGGCCATCATGACCCACTCCGGAGCGACGCCGCCGGTCGCGTAACCGGTGATGCGTGCGAGCGGCTTCCAGCCTTCGCTCTTCGCGACGTCCTCGTCGACGACGACCAGCGCTGCCGCGCCGTCGTTGATCGTCGACGCGTTGCCCGGCGTCACGGTGCCGCCGTCCTTCTGGAACGCCGGACGAAGCTTCGCCAGCGCGTCGGCGGTCGTGTCGGCGCGCGGCCCTTCGTCGCGCGCGACGCGCGTGACGTCGCCCTTCCGCCCCTTGATCTCGACGGCGGTGATCTCGGCGTCGAACTTGCCCGCGGCCTGCGCGGCGACGGCGCGGCGATGACTCTCGACGGCGTACGCGTCCTGCGCGGCGCGGCCGATGTCGTACTTCTTGGCGACCAGTTCGGCGGTGTTGCCCATGTGGAAGTCCGAGTAGACGTCCCACAGCCCGTCGCGAACGATCCCGTCGATGACCTCGGCGTGCCCGAGTCGGTGACCCGTTCGCGCCTGCGGCAGGTAGTACGGGGTGTTCGACATCGACTCGGTCCCGCCGGCCAGCGCAACCCGGATGTCACCGGCCTTGATCGCCTGCGCGGCGAGCATGACGGACTTCAGACCACTGCCGCAGACCTTGTTGATCGTGACGGCGCCGACGGCGTCGGGGATGCCTGCGCCGCGCAGCACTTGGCGCGCCGGGTTCTGCCCGAGCCCCGCCTGCAAGACGCATCCGAACAGGACCTCGTCGACCTTCTCTGCGGGAACCCCGGCCCGTTGCAGGGCCTCGCGCGCGACGACGGCACCGAGTTGCGGCGCGGTCAGACCGGCGAGAGCGCCCTGGAACTTGCCGATCGGCGTGCGACAGGCGGAAACGATGACCGGACGACCCATGCGGTGAGGCCTCGAAGGGGGACGAGTGAACGGCCGCTTCGACGCCACGGCGCGCGACCTGATTCGGGGCGGCGATTCTCGGTCGCTCCGAACAGAGGGTCAACCTCGCGACGGATCGAAGAACTTCGCGCGCGTTCGATTGCGCGCCGTGCGCCGGGTGATGTCGGTCATTCGACGTGGAGCCCGGCCGACGGGCACGACGGCGCGAGTCGGCAGCGTTCGCATGCCGGTTTGCGCGCGCTGCAGACCTTGCGACCGTGCCAGATCAACGCGTGCGAGAACCAGACCCAGTCCGCGCGCGGCACGGTCGCCATCAGGTCGCGTTCGATCTTGACCGGGTCGTTCTCGCGCGTGAGGCCGAGCCGCTGCGACAGCCGCCGCACGTGCGTGTCGACCACGATGCCGTCGGCGATTCCGAACGCGGTGCCGAGGACGACGTTCGCT
>JAEYTU010000646.1 GCA_023433825.1 Planctomycetota bacterium | reverse complement strand
CGATCTACGAGCGCTTCGACCACCGCTACGGCGGCTGGGGCGAGAGCTCGAAGTTCCCGCAGTCGGAGGCGCTCGACTTCGCCCTCGTGCAGGTCGTCAAGCGCAAGGACCCGCGGATGCACGAGGTCGTGACGCTGACCCTCGATCGGATGATGGAGGCCAACATCCACGACGCGATCGACGGCGGGTTCTTCCGCTTCTCGCGGACGCCGGATTGGCGCAGTCCCGACCACGAGAAGACGCTCGACACGAACTCGGCGCGGCTGCGTTCGTACCTCGAGGCCTATCAGGTCTTCGGCAAGCCGGCGTATCGCAAAGCCGCCGAGGGGATCGTCGGCTGGATGCTGCGATTCATGCTCGATCCGGAGACCGGCTGCTTCTTCGGCAGTCAGGACGCCGACGCCGACTACTACGCGCTCGATCGCGAAGGCCGCCGCGCGCGACAAGCGCCGCGACTCGACCGAACGATCTACACGAACTGGAACGCGAACACGGCGTCGAACCTTCTGAAGGCGTCGGTCGTGCTCGACCGTCCCGACGTGCGCGCGGTCGCGTTGCACGCATTGCAGTTCGTGATGGAGAACCTGACCGGCAAACACGGTGAGGTCTATCACTACTGGGACGGCACCTATCACCTCGCCGGCATGCTGTCCGACCAGGCGCATCTGATCCGCGCGTTGATCGACGCGTCGCAACACACCGGCGACGCCGACCTGCTGTTGCCGGCCGAGGCGATCGCCGAGAACGCGATCCGCAGTCAGCGCGCGCCCGGCGGCGGCTTCTACGACATTCAGAGCGACGCCTCGTACACCGGCTCGATGCGACGCCGCAATCGCAGCATCCTCGAGAACTCGGCGATGGCCGAGTCGCTGGTGCGGCTCTCGTATCTGTCGCGGCGCAGCGAGTTCTACGACGAGGCCATTCGGACGCTGGAAGCGTTCACCGGTGACTACAAGGAGTACGGGTACTACGTCGCCGGCTACGGCCGCGCGGTCGACCTCGTCTTCTACCCACCGCTGTTCGTCACGATCGTCGGCGACCGGACGAGTCCCGAAGCCGACGCGCTGCGCCGCGCCGCGCTGTCGCGCTACGTGCCATCGCGGATCGTGCAGATGCTCGACCCCGCGCACGACCCGATCCTGCTCGGCCGCGCCGGCTATGTCGTCGAGGACCGCGTCGCCGTTCATCTGAGCGTCGGCAAGACGACGAAGGCCGTCTGTCACGACGTCGACGAGCTGACGCGTCAGATGCAGGCCGTCGAAGAAGCGCGGCGGCCGACGGCTGGCTGAGCAGAGTGCGTTCGACCGCGCCGTTCAGGTCTCGATCGTCACTGCGCGTGACCGCGGCGGCTGCGCGACACGTCGATCGGCCGTGAGGACCGCGAATCCTCCCCACCCGTAGCACAGCTCGTACTGCGCCACCCGGGCCCTACCGTGACTCGATGGGTTCGAGGAACAACAGTCGATGGCCGGCCATGGACTGCTCGCGCACGCGATAGGCCACGGTCAAGTGTTCGCCGACGAATCGCTGCCACTTCGGGTCGGGCACGTTCCGCATCGCTTCGAGGCAGCCGGCCATCATGAACACGCCTCCACCGTTGGCTCGCAGCTCCTTGATGGAGTGGTCGAACAATTGCCAGACCGCGAGTTCATCGAGGCTGGTCGAGAACATCGGAGCGAGGTGGACTTTGCGCATCGCCGGCAGATGCCGCAGCAGCGGCCGGAGATGGATTGGAACAAGGAACAGCACGACGTCTCGTCCTCCGTGGGTTGCCTCGGCGACTGCCGCTGATCTCGGGTACGGGGGTTCGGCATTCTCGTGTCGGACCACGAACGACACCGCGAGCAGCGCTCCGAGGATGGCCGCGATTCCCACGACGCGGGGGCCGAACGCCAGGATGGCGATCTGTGTCGTCGGCACCACGAAGGGAACGAGATAGGCGCCGTGCTCGCAAGCTCCGCGCAACACGTGGGCAGCGATGACCACATAGAGGAGGAGCAACGCCGTCAGGAAGCTCATGTGGATCCGGAGGCGTCGATCCCACCACCCTGCCACCGTCACGATGGACAGAGGCAGGAACGGCAGGATCCACTCGTCACGAAAGACGCCGAGAACATCCGTGAAGGATTGCTGCCATGGGGAACCCATGAAATACATGGTCCCGGTGAGCAGGCGGCCGGTGGATCCGGCATACGACAAATGAGCGGCGAGCATCGTGCCGGCGGCGTGCACGATGCCAAGGGCAGCGATGGCAGGCAGCAGGGCTTTCGAGGCCTGTTGGAAAGGGACGGACTGCGCTCGTTGTGCCAGCGCAAACCGCACAGTGGTCAATGGCAGCAGGTGACCTGAGGCGTGCATCGATGCAGCAAGCCCGGTGCAGACCCCAAGAATTGCACCGCGATGAAATCCGGGACGGACGGCCAAGCGAGCTCCGGCCCAGAATGCCATCCCTGCGAAAGCGAAGAATGGGCCATGGATCTCGACGACGGTTGCAAAGAAGACGATCGACGGGAGCGACGCGCAGGCCACGGCGAACACCACACTGCTGCCGCGTGTATGGCCAAGTTGCGCCGCCACCCGATGAGTGAAGAACACTCCGATGGCTGTACCCGTTGCGGAGACTGCTGAAGCGGCCTCGAACAGGTCCTGCCCGAACATCGCCAACAGCCGGCTGACCACCTCGACGATTGGCAAGTAGAGGAGCTGACGTTGGTGCTCCACGTGTCCTTCTGCGAGCCACGACAAGAGCAAGTCGCCATCGCCATAGAACACGTCCTGCCTCGAGGGCAGATAGCTGACCAGCGAGACGGCGGCAATCGCGAGTCCATCGCGCACTGGAGCTCGCGCCCGGCC
>JAEYTU010000629.1 GCA_023433825.1 Planctomycetota bacterium | reverse complement strand
CAGCTACGGCGGCGGCGGCGGTGGCTCGCGCTGGTGATCACCAGCTGGTGACCGCGGCGCCTCGACCGGCGATCGACGCAAGTCGATCGCTCGGCTGAGAACGTCAGAGTCCCACGACGGCGGTGTTCGCACTCGTTGCGAACGCCGCCGTTCGCATTCCTGGGCCGGCCGCGTTTGCTCGCGAGGTGCGACAGGTCTCGGAGCTCGTTCGTCGAAAGCCCCGACAAGCACTGTCCCATCGCCGGTGGCGATGGCCCTCTGCTCGTGCCGTCAGCAGCGATCCGCGCAACCGTCGTCGTCGCACGACGAGCCGCGACGCTCGACGTCGACGACGCCGCCGCGCCGATCGAACTCGACGCGACAGCAGTCGAACAACGCGGCGCGGAGCTTCGCGCGACCTCGCGACACGCGCGACTTGACGGCCGACAGCGACAGCCCGAGCTCGGCTGCGATCTCGCGGTGCGGGCGCCCGTCGAGCTCCGAGCGTTCGAGGACGGCGGCGTCCTCGGCCGGCAGCGCGCGAATCGCGCTCCGCAGCCAGCCGTTCGCCAGTGCGCCGAAGCGGTCTTCCTCGGCGTCGGCGGCCGCCTCCGATTCGGCGGTCTCGGCGAGTACGGGGCGGACGCGCGATCGGCGCGCCGCGTCGATCCGGACGTTCCGCGCGATGCTGCGGATCCACGCGACGGGGTGTGTCGAGGCGACCGGCGAGCTGCGGCTTCGATGCACGCGGAGGAACACCTCCTGCGTCATGTCCTCGGCGTCCTGCTCCGACACGCCCTGGCGACGAAAGCTGCGGCGCAGGTCGTCCGCCAGGAGCTCGTAGAGGTGTGCCGTGTCGAGATCGCCCATGCGCGGAATGCTAGGCCCAGCGTCTCAGCAGCAGCTCTTGGCGGTCGTCGCGGACGCGGTCGCCTTCGCCGGAACGCAGCACGACGCCATCGAGTCGGGACGCTGTTCTGCCGCGTCCATCCCGGCCGACGTCGCGTCGACGTCGGCGACGAGGACGTAGAACTCGAACGCGTTGCCATCGGGGTCTTCCGCCCACAGCTTGTCCTGCAGCGCGTAGCAGCAGTTCGCCTGCGGCTCCTCGCGAATCGCGACGCCGGCGCGCGTCAAGCGGTCGCGGATCGCCGCGAGTGCGTCGTGCGAACCGACGCGGATTCCGAGGTGGGACAGCCGTCCCGCCGGGCGGGCGACCGGGACGGCGTTCAACGAGAAGACGAGGCGCGGCTGCGTCAGCTCGAACTTCGCCCAGTCCGCGCGGCGCTTGGCCGGCGCGACGCCGAACAGGCGCGTGTAGAAGTCGACCGCGCGCGAGAGATCGGCGGTGTCGAGGGAGACGTGCATCGTCGGGGCGCCAGCGTCGCGGCCGGCCATCGTGGATTCGTTCATGCCTCCTCAAACGCACGAGGGCCGGAAAGGTCGCAGCTCGTCGTCGGCGGTCGGCGACTTCGCCGCTATCCTCCTCGCCCCTCCGATCCCGATGATCACGCTCAGCAACATCTCCAAGCGCCATGGCCAGCAGGTCCTGTTCGTCGGCGCATCCTGCCAACTGAACAGTGGCGAGAAGGTCGGACTCGTCGGTCCGAACGGCGCCGGCAAGTCGACGCTCTTTCGGCTGATCGTCGGCGAGGAGAAGCCCGACGAGGGCGAGATCAACTACCCGAAGCGAACCGTCATCGGCTACTTCCGGCAGGAGCACGACGACATGCGCGGCCGGTCGGTCCTCGACGAGACGATCGCCGGCAGTGGCGAACTCGGCGCGCTGCACGTCGAGATGGTCGAGCTGGAGAAGGCGATGTCCGACCCGGCCCGCCAGGACGAGATGGATGCGATCCTCGCGCGCTTCGGCGACGTCCAGGAACGCTACTCGGCGCTCGGCGGCTACGAGATCGAGGCCCGCGCGATGGAGATCCTTCACGGGCTCGGCTTCTCCGACGAACAGATCGCTGCCGACGTCGGCGGCCTTTCCGGCGGTTGGAAGATGCGCGTCGGAATGGCCAAGGTCCTCTTGATGCAGCCCGACGTGCTGCTGATGGACGAGCCGACCAACCACTTGGACATCGAGTCGATCCTGTGGCTCGAGGGCTACCTGGCGCAGTCGCGCGCGACGTTGTGGATGACGTGCCACGACCGTGACTTCATGAACCGCGTCGTCGACCGGCTGATCGACGTCGACGACGGCGAACTCGTCTCCTACGGCGGCAACTACGACTTCTTCGAGCGCGAGCAGAAGGTCCGTGCGTCGCAGCGCGAGGCCGCGTTCCAGCGGCAGGAGGCGATGATCGCGAAGATGCAGAAGTTCATCGATCGCTTCGGCACGCACGTCGCGAAGGCGGCGCAGGCGCAGAGTCGCGCGAAGAAGATCGACAAGATCGAACGGATCGAACCGCCGAAGCATCGCGAGGTCGTGCCGTTCCGGTTCGTGCAACCGCCGCGGTCCGGAAACGACGTCGTGCAGATCAAAGGGTTGGCGAAGCGGTTCGGGGCGAACGTCGTCTACGACGGCTTCGACCTGACCATCCAGCGCGGCGAGCGGTGGTGCGTGATGGGACGCAACGGCTCGGGAAAGTCGACGCTGCTGAAGATGGTCGCCGGTCAACTCGCTGCCGACGACGGCACCGTGCGGATCGGCGCCAGCGTCAAGATGGGGTACTTCGCGCAGCAGGCGCTCGACGTCCTGAACCCGGCACTGACGGTCATGGAGACCGTCGACCGCGCGTTCCCGCTCGTCGGCGAAGGCACGAAGCGCAACCTGCTCGGCGCGTTCCAGTTCTCCGGCCACGACATCGACAAGATCGTCCGGATCCTCTCCGGCGGCGAGAAGTCACGACTCGTCCTCGCGCTGATGATGTTCGACCCGCCGAACTTCATGGTCCTCGACGAGCCGACGAATCACTTGGACTTGATGACCAAGCAGATGCTCGTCGAGACGTTGAAGGACTTCGAAGGAACGATGCTGTTCGTCTCGCACGACCGAACGTTCCTGCGTGGGCTCGCGAACCGCGTGCTCGACGTCAGCCGCGAGGGGCCCGGCTCCCAGCCGAAGCGCTACGACGGCAGCTACGTCGAATGGGTCGAACGCACCGGCTCCGAAGCGCCCGGCGTCCACCGGTGACGGTCACGCGTCGCCGGCGGCGGCCTTCGGTCCGTCGAACAGCGAACCCTGCACGGCACTGACGACGCGGCGCGGGCGGGGGACTTCGATCCGTCCCAGTTCGAAGAGCCGCGTCGCGACGTGCTCCGCCAACTCGACACACAAGTGCTCGTCGGGTTGGTGCAGGAACAGATGCAGCGTGCGCAGACCTTCGCCGAACCACCGGACGAACCGTTCGCACCACCGATCGAGCCGCGAGAAGTCCGTCGGATGCAGGCGATTGCCGGCGAACCGGACGAACGCCCACGACGTCGTCAGTCGCATGTGCGCCGCGTCGCGGCGACCGGCGACATCGGTCACGATCGTCGCGACCTCGTGCGCCTCGAGGACCTGCATCGCGTCGCGCCACGCGCCGGTGTCGCGGAACCATCCCTCGTGTCGGAACTCGATCGCCATCGGTCCGCGCGCCGCGTGTCGCGCGAGGTAGTCGATCAGCGACGGCAACTGGCGCGGGCCGAAGCTGGGCGGCAGCACGAGCCACGCCGGTCCGAGGCGCCGACCGAACCCCGCGATCGCACCGAAGAACGCCTCGGTCTCGGCGTCGGCGTCGCGCAATTCCTTCTGATGACTGATCTCCTGCGGGAACTTCGGACAGAACCGAAACGTGTCCGGCACGAGGCTGCACCAGTGCGCGATCGCCTCCGGGCGGACGCCGTAGTACGTCGAGTTCAGTTCGATCGCCGAGAAGCTGCGCGCGTACTCGTCGAGGTACCGATTCGGCGGCGTCCCGCGCGGATAGATCTTCCCGAGGAAACCGCGGTCGGCGAATCGCGGCGTGCCGATCAGGACGACCGGCGCACGCCGACGCTTCTGCCCGCCGAGGACGCGAAGCGTCTCGGGAGGATCGGCGGGCAGCGCGAAGTCGACGTGGTCGACGTTCGTCAGTCGGCCGAAGTCCATGACTCCCGGGATCGGTGGACCGCGTTCATGCGCGTTCGGCCTTCGCGAGCTTGGCCCACGTGTCGCGCAGCGTGACCGTGCGGTTGAACACCGGCCGCTGCGGCGTGCTGTCGACCGCGTCGACACAGAAGTAGCCGAGACGTTCGAACTGCAGCGGCGTGCCGGCGCGCGCGGCGGCCAGCGACGGCTCGCACTTCGCGGTCACGGTGACGAGCGAGTTCGGGTTCAGGTAGTCGAGGAACGTCTTGCCGTCGGATTCGTCGGGCTCGGCCACGGTCAGCAGCGTGTCGTAGAGCCGGACCTCGGCGTCGATCGCGTGCGCGGCCGACACCCAGTGGATCGTGCCCTTGACCTTGCGCCCTTCGTTCGAAGGTCGCGTCGGATCGCTGCGGCTCGCCGGATCGTGCGTGCAGTGCACCTCGACGACGCGACCGTCGGCGTTCTTGACGACGGTCTCGCACTTGACGATGTAGCCGTAGCGAAGTCGGACCTCGGCGCCGGGTGCGAGACGGAAGAACTTCTTCGGCGGATCCTCCATGAAGTCGTCGCGCTCGATCCACAGCGTGCGGCCGAACGGAACGACGCGCGTCCCGGCCGTCGGATCCTCGGGATTCTCGATCGCCTGCAACTCGTCGACGCGTTCTTGCGGCCAGTCGACGAGGACGAGCTTCAGCGGATCGAGGACCGCCATCGCCCGGCGTGCGCGGCGATTGAGATCCTCCCGCAGCACGAACTCGAGCAGCGCCATCTCGTGCGTGCTGTTGAACTTCGCGACCCCGATCCGCTCGGCGAATGCGCGGATCGCCTCGGGCGTGTAACCGCGCCGCCGCATGCCGGACAGCGTCGGCAGCCGCGGATCGTCCCATCCCGACACGTGGCCGCCCTCGACGAGCTGCAGCAGTTTGCGCTTGCTCATGATCGTCGAGTCGAGGTTCAGCCGCGCGAATTCGATCTGTTGCGGGTGGTAGATCGCGAGCTGTTCGAGGAACCAGTCGTACAGCGGCCGATGGTGCTCGAACTCGAGCGTGCACAGCGAGTGCGTGATCCCCTCGATCGAGTCCGACACGCAGTGCGCGTAGTCGTACATCGGGTAGATGCACCACCGATCGCCGGTTCGGTAGTGGTGCGCGCGGCGGATGCGGAACATGACTGGGTCGCGCAGGTTCATGTTCGGCGACGCCATGTCGATCTTCGCGCGCAGCGTGTAGGTGCCGTCCGCGAACTCACCGGCGCGCATCCGCGCGAACAGGTCGAGGTTCTCGTCGATCGAGCGATCGCGGTCCGGACTGTCGGTCCCTGGCGTCGTCGGCGTGCCACGCAGCGCGCTCATTCGTTCGGCGGACAGCGAGCAGACGTAGGCCTTCCCGAGTTGGATCAGCCGCACGGCGTGGTCGTGGATCTGCTCGAAGTAGTCGGACGCGTGGTGGAACCCGTCCCACGTGAACCCGAGCCAGCGAATGTCGCGCTGGATCGCCTCGACGTACTCGGCGTCCTCCGTCGTCGGGTTCGTGTCGTCCATCCGCAGGTTGCAGCGGCCGTCGAACTCGCGCGCGATGCCGAAGTTCAGGCAGATCGACTTCGCGTGCCCGATGTGCAGGTAGCCGTTCGGTTCGGGAGGGAACCGCGTCACGACGCGACCCTCGTGTTTCCCGCTCGCGACGTCCTCGGCGACGATTCGACGGATGAAGTCTCGCGGGGGAGCGGGCTCGGGCATCGACATGCTCGGATCTTGTCTCGCCAATGCGACCGGCGCAACGCAGCGCGTCGGCGCGAAGTGACCGCACACGCCCATCGCGCGCCGCGGTGGGGCAGTGCTCACTGGGGCCTTCCGTGCCGCTCGCGACACCGTCGACCAACGGCCAACGCCAACGAACGGACGCCGAGAACTGCTGGCACCCGCGCGAAACCGCGGCACTCACGGCCCACCGCGGCCCGCGATCGGGCCGCAGCCCAAGGTCTTCGCGCGCAGCGCGAAGACCGACATCGCGGGCCGCGATGGGACAGTGCTTGTTGGGGCCTCCCGTGCCGCTCGCGACACCGTCGACCAACGGCCAACGCCAACGAACGGACGCCGAGAACTGCTGGCACCCGCGCGAAACCGCGGCACTCACGGC
>JAEYTU010000622.1 GCA_023433825.1 Planctomycetota bacterium | reverse complement strand
GGCCACGACGTCCAGAGCCACGCGTTCCGCCACTACACGTATCGGTCGTACGGCCGCAACCGCGACAACCTGCAGCGATCCCTCGACGTGCTGCGATCGTTCGGCGTCGAGGCCACCGCCGCGGCGGCGCCGTTCGGCAGCTGGAACGAGAGCTACGCCCGCGCGGCCCGCGACCTCGGGCTGCGGTGGACGTCCGAGTTCTCGCGCAGCTACGACGACGTGCCGGGCGTTCATCTGCTCGCTGACGGCCGCACGAGCGAATGGCAACTGCCGACGCACCCGATCTGTCCGGCGCTGCTGGCGCGCGCCGGCGCGAGCGAGGCAGACGTCGTCGCGTGGTTCGTGACGCGGCTGCGCGCCGCCGTCGCGCGCGGCGAGCCGTTCGTCTGCTACAGCCATCCGATCGGCGACCTGCAGGAACAACCGCGGCTGCTCGGCGCGTTGCGCGCGGAGCTCGATGCCTGTGCCGAAGCCGGCGCGCCGGTCTGGCAGCCGACGATGTCGGAGCTGCACGCGTTCGCCGTGATGCGGCGGCGCGCGACGTTCGCAGATGCCGACGACGACGCGACGCTCGCGATTCGTCGCGACGCCGTCGAACCGACGATCGAACTGGCGCGTCCCGACCGGCCGACCAGCGTGCGTGCGCGGCTGGGGCTGCGCGCGGCGACGGCGACGCTGCAGGGGCGACGGTGGTGGCGAGAGATCCGCCTGCCGGCGGCAGGGAAGAGGTGAACGATGAAGACGCTCTCCGAATGGAAGCAGCAGTACGACCAATGGGCCGACGTCGATCCGAACTGTGCGTCGACCGGCCAACGCCGTGACGACGCCGAGCTCGACGGTTTGGCGGCGTGGCTCGCGGAACGGCTGCAACTCGCGCCCGGCGAGTCGCTGCTCGACGTCGGGTGCTCGACCGGCGCGCTGACGACGCGGCTCGCGCGGCACGCCGGCCCGGTCACCGGCGTCGACTTCAGCGAGGCGTTGATCGAGGCTGCGCGGCGACACCACGCAGGCACCGGCGTCACGTTCGTTCCGGCCGAAGCGGCGGACCTGCCGTTCGCCGACGCGACGTTCGACAAGGGTTGCTGCTTCGGTGTGCTCGGCACGCTGCCGGAGACCGGCTACGCGCGGCGTTCGATCGCCGAGCTGGTGCGCGTCGTCCGACCAGGTGGGATCGTCGTCGTCGGCAGCCTGCCCGACGACCGCCGCAAGCACGCGTTCTTCGACCAGCTCGACGCGGCACTGCCGTGGTGGCGGCGCAGCGTGCCGCGCGTGCTGCGATGGGGCGTCAAGAAGCTGCTGTGCCCGACCAGCCGTCCCGGGCAGACGCAGATCCGGTGGTTCGACGTCGAGGTCGAAGCGGCACTGCTGCGCGCGAACGGCATCGACGTCACGGTGATCGACGACCCGCAGTACGCCGGCTACTCGCGCCACCGGTCGACGCTCGTGCTGCGCAAGCCGTCGGAGCCCTGGCAGTGACGGCGATCGGGTCGACCGACACGGAACGCGCGAACCGGCTGCACGCCGATCCGCTGCCGTTCTGCGAAGGGATCGACCTGCTGCGCGCGCTCGACGCCGACGACGACGGCCCTTCGTTCGCCGGTTCGGCGCCGTGGGTCGAAGCCGCCGCCGAGGCGATCGGCGCGGAACGGATCCGATGCGTCGCACTGCGCGACGACGACGGGCGGGCCGTCGGCGCGCTCGCGCTCGAACTCGGCCGCACGACGTGGCGCAGCGGGCCGATTCGGCACGAGGTGCTGCGGTGGCCGATGGCCGACCTCGGTTGGCGCTATGCGCCGCGATGGACGGCCAACGCCGCGCCGCTGCACCGGATGCGTTGGTGGCGCGCCGTCCAGTCGGCGTTCCCCGATGCACGTCTCGAACTCTCGCGAACGGCGACCGACGCGTCGGCGCCGCACCCGCTCGTGCCGCCGCGCAGCCGCGTCCGGGGCGGCGGCGCCGTCTGGGCGCTCGACGTCGACGGCGACGTGTCGGCGTGGCACGCGGTCCTGCTCGGCCGGCATCGGCGCGATCTCGGCAAGTACCGTCGTGCGCTCGAACGCTCCGGTGCACGCTTCCGCGACCTGACTCTCGGCGACGACGCTGACGAATGGTGCGCGACGCTGTTCGACCTGCACGCGCGACGCATCGCGAGCAAACAGCAGCGGAGCGCTGCACTGCATCCGGAGAACCGCGGCTTCGTCGAGACGCTCGTTCGCCGCGAAACCGGACGCCGGCTCCGGTTCACGCGCGTCGACCTCGACGGCCACACGATCGGCGCCGTCGCCGCGTTCGTCGATCGCGGCCGCTACGAGGCGTACGTGTCCGGCTTCGATCCCGACGTGCATCGCTTCGACCTCGGCCGCCAACTGCCGGTCGCGCAGGTGCTCGCCGAGTTCGGTCGCTCGCTGCGGCGGATCGACCTGCGCGGCGGCGACCTCGCCTACAAGCGCGAACTCGGCATGCAGCCCGTGCCGACGATCGACCTCGTCACGCGTCCGACGCCGTTCGCGGCGTTGCAGGAAGACGTCGTGGCGACGGCATTTCACTGGTACCGCGGCGTGCGCGCGTTCCTCGGCAAGGGCGATCGGAGCGGCCGGTGAAGCGCGTCGTCTACATCAGCGCGACCGACGAGGTCGGCGGGTCGGACACGAGCCTGTTCGAGTTGGTGCGCTGTCTCGATCGCACGCGCTACGAGCCGCACGTCGTGTTGCCGCATCGCGGACCGTTCGCGGCGCGCTACGCAACGCTCGGCGTGCCGGTGCACGTCGTGCCGGTCAAGAAGCTGAAGAACACGAAGAACCCGCTCTGGCACTTCGCGTGGGTGCTGCGCGCGCCGCTGCGGGTCGTGCGGATCGCGCGGCTGCTCGCGCGTCTGCGTCCCGACGTCGTAAACGTCAACAGCAGCGTCGAATGGCTGGCCGGCGTCGCCGCGCGCCGCCACTGCTCGCGCACGTCCGCGCGACTCGTCTGGCACGTTCGTGAGTCGGAGCTGCGCCCGGCGTGCGTCGAGCGTGCGCTGTTCGGCACCGTTCGCCGCTGTGCCGACGTCGTCGTCGCGATCTCGACGCCGCTCGCGGCCCGACTGCGCGGCCGCGCACCGGTCCGCGTGATCCACAACGGCGTCGACGTTCGCCGGCTCGCCGCGACGCCGCGTGCCGCCGACGGCCGGACGATCCTCTGGGTCGGTCGAATCGCTCCCGGCAAGGGACTCGAGAACGTGCTGGCAGCGTTCCGACGCGTGCGCGCGCGCTGCGCCGACGCGCGACTCCTCGTGCACGGCGCCCGTGTCGACGACCACGTCGCGTATGCGGCGCGGTTGCGCGCGATCGCACTCGCGACCGACCTCGAAGGCCACGTCGAATGGCACGACGGCGGCGGTGCGCCCGATGCGGCGTTCGCTCGCGGCGACGTGTTCGTCCATCTGCCCGACGTTCGTGAGGGACTCGGGCGGACGGTCGTCGAGGCCCAGGCCGCCGGGATGCCGGTCGTGACGTGGCCGCACGGCGGCCTCGTCGACGCCGTCGATGCGGATCGCACTGGACGATTCGTGCCGGTCGCCGACGTCGCCGCTGCCGCCGACGCCCTCGTCGAACTGCTCACCGACACGCCGCTGCGCGAACGGATGGCCGCCGCGGCCGTCGCATTCGCGGCTGGCTTCGCGTCCGAACGGACCGCGCGCCTCGTCGAGGACGTCTACGAAGGGGCGCTTCGGTGACGGCGATCGTCGAAACGCAGCGTCCACTCGTCGCCGCGCCGACGCCCGCGCCGGCGCACACCGAACGCGCGACACCGCGGGATCTGACCGTCGCGATCGTCAGCTATCGCTCGCTCGACCTGCTGGCCCGCTGCCTCGCGACGTTCGCCGCGGCCACCGAAGGTCTGACCGTCGACTTGCACGTCGTCGAGAACGGCACCGGCGAGGACGTCGAGACACTCGTCGCGCGGACCGTCCCCGGCGCGCGCTGCACGACGCTGCGACGCAGCATCGCGTTCTCGGCCGCCGTCAACCTCGCACTCCGCGACGCCGGCTCGCGCCACGTCGCACTGCTGAATCCCGACACGCTGCTCGGCGCGCGTTCGCTGACGCGGCTCGTCGCACACCTCGACTCCGATCCGCGCGTCGGCGTCGTCGGACCGCGCGTCTACGACGACGCCGGTTGCTCGTCGATCCAGCGTTCGTGGCGTTCGTTCCCGAGCTTCGCGACGGCGTTGTTCCACCGTCACTCGTGGCTGTCGCGCTGCTTCCCGGGCAACCGCTTCACGCGCTGCTACCTGAACCTCGACCGCTCGCCGGACGCGATCCAATCGACCGATTGGGTCAGCGGCTGCTGCATGGTCGTGCGGCGCGACCTGTTCGCCGCCGTCGGCGGTCTCGACGAACGATTTCCGATGTTCTTCGAGGACGTCGATCTGTGCCGCGCAGCCGCGGCGCGCGGAATGCGCGTCGACTACGTCCCGACCGCGTCGATCGTCCACTTCGTCGGCGGCTCGCGTCGCCGTGCGGCGCTGCGCAGCGTCTGGCTGCGGCACCGTTCGATGGCGCGCTACCTGTGGAAGCACCACGGCCGCACCGATCCGCGAACGTGGCTGATGGTCGCCGGCGTCTGGGTCCGGTTCGCGGCGACGGCGTGCGTCGCGAGGAGGCAGCGATGAACGCGACCCCGACGCGCGAGACGGTCCACCTCGTGACGTGGCGACTGCTCGACTACGACGGCGCGCAGCCGACGTTCGGCGGCGTGCAACGGTGGGTCGTCGAACTCGCGGCGCTGCTGCGCGGACGCGGGCATCCGGTCGTCGTGCACCAGCGCGGCAATCGCGACTTCGAACGGACGATCGACGGCGGCGTCGTCGTTCGCGGTTGGCGCGCAGCCGCGCGCGCGTTCGCGACGCCGTGGTTCAACTACCGCGTGCACCGCGCGATCCCAGCCGGCGCGCCGGTCGTCTACCTCGCCGAGGACGTCGCGCAGCCGATCTGCCGCCGGCGCAGCGTCGTCGTCCAGCACGGGATCTGGTGGGACGGCGAGTACGGCTGGTGGAAGGCGCGCATCGCCGAGCAGACGGCGTTCGCGGCCGTGCGGCGAACGGCGGCGACGATCTGCGTCGACACGAACTTCATCAACTGGTTCCGCGCCTGCTGGCCGCGCGCCGGGTTCGACGCGAAGTTGCACTTCGTCCCGAACTTCGTCGATCCAGATCAGTTCGGCCCGCAACCGGCGACCCCGGCGGCCGCGGTCGAGGACGGCGGCCGGACGACGATCTGCTTCCCGCGCCGCAGCGAACCGCGCCGCGGGATCTGGCTGATGGCCGACGTCGCGCCGCGGCTGGCTGCGCGCTACCCAAACGTCGACTTCCGTTTCGTCGTCGGCAGCGGCTACCACACCGAGCAACTGCGCGCACGGCTCGCCGCGAGCGGCATCGCCGACCGCCGCTGGACGACCGAGGTGCTGCCGTTCGAGCGGATGCGCGAGGCCTACGAACGCAGCGCGATCACGGTCGTCCCGACGATCTGCGGGGAAGGCACGTCGCTTTCGGTGATCGAGGCGATGTACTTCGGCAGCGCCGTCGTCGCGACGTGGGTCGGCGGCCTCGCCAACTTGGTCCAGGACGGTGAGAACGGGCTGCTCGTCGCGCCGCTCGCGCAACCCCTCGAAGCCGCGCTCGGGCGACTGATCGCCGACCGCGACCTTCGCGTGCGACTCGGAACGACCGCGATGCGCAGCGTCGTCGGCTGCTATGGCGTGCAGCGATGGCGCGACGCGATCGCGCCGATCCTGTGCGACGCGCTCCGGCTCGACACGACGGAGGCGGCGCGTCGTGCGTGACGGCCGTTCGGTCACGTCGAGCGACGCGGCGGCCGGCGCGCTCCGGCGTGTCGTCGTGCCGTTGCTCGTCGTGCTGCTGTTCGGCGACTACCTGATCCTCAGTGCGAGCCGTGCCGCGACCGGATCGGTCGGCAACTGGACGATGTGCGTCGCTGGGTTGCAGCTCGCGGCACTCGCAGTGCTCGTCGTCCTCGGCGACCTGCGACGCGAACTGATGACCGCGCCCGTGCTCGCGTGCCTTGCGTTCGGCGGCCTGTTCGCGGCGCACCACGTCTGGTGGCTCGTCGACGGTGCGCCGATGCACGACTACGCGACGCAGAAGACGTTCGCCTGGTTCGGGCTCTGCCTGCCGGCGCTGTTCCTCGGGCTGGCGCTCGGTCGCCGGCGCGAGCTGCCGGGCGGCGCGTGGTTCTGGGTCGCGTTCGCGCCGCTGCTCGCCATGTGCGCGGTGGCGGTCGCGATCGATCCCGATTGGCTGACGATCGCGCACTTCGATCGGATGGCGGTCCTGTTCGGTGCGCTGGTGCTGCCGGCGCATCAGCCGCTCGCCTACTGCCTGACGAAGGGAAGCCTCTACTGCTTCGCGCGGATCGGCAGTCACTCGGTTCGCGACATGCGGTGGTGGATGCACACGGCCGTCGTCTGCCTCGCGCTCGGGCTCGTGCTGATGTCCGGTGCGCGCACGTATCTGCTCGGCGCGTTGCTGGCGCTCGGCGTGCTGATGCTGTTCTCGCGCCGTCGCGCCGGTGTCGCCGTGCTCGCCGGCGCGGGCGCCGTGTTCGCCGTGCAGAGCCTCGCGACCAGTGGGCTGCACGATCGGATCGATCCGACGCAGGCGCTCGAGTCGGCGTCGTTCCAGGAACGGACCGAGGGATTCGCGCTGGCGGTCGACGCGTTCCTCGCTGCGCCGCTGCTCGGCCAGGGTCCGGGCGGGTTCGCGATCCACGGCGGTTGGTATGCGCGCGCGTATCCGCACAACCTCGTCCTCGAAATGCTCGCCGAGACCGGCGTCGTCGGCGCGCTGGCGATGCTCGTCGTCTGCGTCGTGCTCGTGCGCGCGCTTCGGCGACTGTGGCGCGCGCGTGCGAACCTCGACCCGGTGCAGGCGTTCGCGATTGGGCTGCTCGTGTTCTCCGCCGTCGCTGTCATGGCGGTCGGCGACCTGATCCGGAACCACTTCCTGTTCCTCGCGGTCGGGTTGACGCTCGCGTCGGCGCGGCGTGCGGTCGCGACCGTGACGCTGCCGGCGAACGCGCCGCGTCGGTCGTCGTCGTCGGGGCTGTCGCCGTTGCCCTCGACGGCGTCGGCGTCGGCGTCGGTGCGACGGAACCCACGCCGCTCCGTCGGCCCGCTCGTCGGAGGCCGAACGTGACGCCGCCGGTCGCCCGCAGCATGCGGCGCAATCTCGGCTTCATGGCCGTCGGCACGTTCGTCGCGACGTTGGTCCAGGCCGCGCTGTACTTCCTGCTCGCGCGTCATCTCGGCGCCGAGACGTATGGCGGCTACTCGCTCGCGCTGACGATCGCACTGCTGTGCGCACCGCTGTGGGACCAGGGCCTCGCGGTCTGGATCGTGCGCGCGGTCGCGCAGGATCGCGCGTGCCTGCCGGCGACGCTCGGCGCCTGTCTCGCGTGGCGCGGCGTGCTGCTGCTGCCGGCGGTGGTTCTGTCGATCGGCGTGTGTCGCATCGGTGACTACGGCCAAGACGTCGTCGCGTTGATCGTGCCGTTGCTGCTCGTCGCGTTCCTCGACGGCCTGTCGACGCTCGCGACCGGCGTCTTCCAGGCGATCGAACGAATGGCGTGGTCGGCCGCCGTGACCGTCGCACGCAGCGCGACGCGCGTCGCCGCGTTCGGCGTCGTCTGGCTGGCCGGAGGCGACGTCGAGGTCATGGCGTGGGCGTTCGTGCTGTCGGCCGCACTCGTCGCATGGCCGGCTTGGCGGCACGTGATCCGCCTGACGCCGATCCGCTTCGAACGCGCACGAATGCTGCCGTCGCTCCGCGCAGCATGGCCGTTCGGCTTCGCGATCGTCGCGACGACGCTGCACGCGCAGGTCGACGTCGCACTGCTCGGCATGTTCGTCGACCCCGACTCGGTCGGGCACTTCCACGCCGGGATGCGCTTCTTCTTCCTCGCCGTTCTGCTGCCGCAGACGATCGCCGCCGTCGTCGCTCCGGTCGTGCATCGGCGCGGACTCGACGGTGTCGCTGCCGTCGGGTCGATCTACCGCGTGCAGGTGACGGCGCTCGGGACGATCGGTCTCGCACTGGCACTGGCGCTGGCGCTGCACGCCGACGTCGTCGTCGCGACGGTGCTCGGCGCGGAGTACGCGGCGAGCGAGGCGATCGTGCTCGTCGTCGCGCCGGTCGTGTTCCTGCGATTCGTGTCGGCGCCGCTCGTCGACATGCTGTCCGCGATCGGATTGCAGTCGCGCTACATGGTCGGGTGCTGGACGGCACTCGGTGTCAACGTCGTCGCGAACCTGCTGCTGATCCCCTGGCTCGGCATCGTCGGCGCGGCCGTCGCGACGCTGATCAGCGAAGTCGTCGTGCTGACGTTCGTCGTCGCGACGGCGTTGGCGGCAGGCGCCGACATCGCGTGGCGCGACTGTCTGCTGCGGCCACTGGTCGCCGGCGCCGTGCTGGCGATCGGTGTGCGCGGCGCGGCGTTCGTCGGCGTGCCGCAGTGGCAGGGACTCGCGTGGCTCGCCGCGATCGCCGTCTACGTCGGTGGCGCGTGGTGGCGACCGACGGCTGAACAGCGAACGCTGCTGCGCGTCGGATGGCGCGGCGGCCGGACACAGGAGGCGTTCCGATGACGGTGCCAGCGGAGCGCGCGGCCTACGTGCGCGGCCAAGACAGCGCGTGGACGTTCGACGGCGAGATCTCGCCGCCGCACGAGGACACGGCCATCGCCGATCGAGCGAAGGCCGCCGAACGGCTGCGACCGCTGCTGCACGCGTTCGTCAACGACGAATGGCGGCGTGCGTCCGGCGTGCTGTTCGGGCGTGGGCGCGGGCTGCGTCGCGGACTCGCGCGCGCGGCGACGTCACTGCGGGACGCGATGCCAGGGCGCGCGGCGGGTCGTCCAGTCGACGATCTCGGCGAACTCGTCGATGCGATGACGACGTGCCGCGAGCGTCTCGACGACCTGCCGGAGGCCGCCGCTGGCGATCCGCGACGCGTCGTCGTGCGCCCATTCGATGCGTCGCTGCGCGTCGCGTCGGTGCCCGAGTTCGCGACGTTGATCGCGGCGCTTCGACGGCTGCGCGATGCGACCGGTGTCGAGGCCGTCTTGCATGGCAGTCTCAGCACCGACGACTGGACTGGATACCGCGACGCCGACCTGCTGCTGCTGATCGGCGACGACGTGGTGCGTTCGCAAGATCGCCTCGAACGGCTGCGGCGCGCGATGCGCGACGTGTCGATCGCGTTGCATCGATTCGATCCGCTGCAGCACCACGGCGTGTTCGTGCTGCCGGCGTTCGAGTTCGACGCGTACCCCGAGCATCACCTGCCGGTCGATGCGTTGGCGTGCGGGCGGCACTTGACGGGCGCGGGTCTCGACGTCGTCGTGCGGCCACGCGTCGATCGCGACGCGGCATTGCGATCGCTGCACTGGGCGATGCAGAAGTTCCGCCGCGGCTGGCTCGACGGTGCGCCGCTGCGCGACGGTTACCCGCTGAAGGCGTGGGCCAGCGTTCTGATGCTGATGCCGGCGCTGCACGAGACCGCGATCGGCGCGCCTTGCTAC
>JAEYTU010000596.1 GCA_023433825.1 Planctomycetota bacterium | reverse complement strand
GTCCTCGCCGACCCGGACACGGCGCGATTGATCGAGCGGATCGTCGCCGCGCCGGCCATCAGCGCGACTTGAGCGCCTCGTCGAAGAACGCGAACACGTCGTCGAGCGCGTGCTGGACGATCGCCAGATGCTCGACGCCGACGTACTCGCGCGATCGCGCGAGCCGCGGTTCGAGGCGTTCGACGGACTTCGCCAGCGCGCGCGCACCGGCGAGCGCGAAGTCCTCGGTCCCGACGCCGACGAAGAACGCGACCGAACGCAGCGCATCGTTCGCGCGCAGCGCCGTTCCGCCGCCGAGTGCCGCGACGGCGACGTAGCGCTGCGGGTCCTTCGCCGTCGCGGCGATCGCCTGCCCGGCGCCCATCGAGTGCCCGACGACGACGACACGGGCGGGGTCGATCGGCAGCGAGCGCGCGAGTTCGTCGACGAGGGCCGGCAGCGGCGGGCCGCCGAGGAATCCGCTGCGCGGCGCGACGACGACGAAGCCGCGTTCGCGGGCGAGCCGCACGACCTTGCCGTCGCCGTAGCCGTCGAAGAACAGGTTCTCGCTGCCGCCGGCGCCGTGCATCGCGACGACCAGCGGCACGCGCAGGTCCTTCGGCAAGTCCACCGGAACGTGGATCCGCACCGGCACGGTCTGCCGCCCGGCGACGACGTGCAGCCAGTGCTCGCCGGTCAGTCCGCGAATGCCGTCCTCGCCAGCGCGCGCGGACGCCATCCACCGCTCGGTCGCGCGGAGCATCGCCGCGGCCGGATACGTCGTCTCGGTCGTGCGACCGTCGTGCAGCGAACGAAGCAGCCGGAGTCCGCCGCGAATCGTCTCGGTCGTCGTCGTCTTCGTGCCCGCCGGCAACTCGTCGAGTGCGGTCTCGAGTGCGTCGAGCCGATCGTCACCGTCGGCGATCGCGGCGACGTGCAGCGTGTGCGACTGCGCGACCAGTGCAGCGTCGCCACGCCGAACCGAGATCCGGATCGTCAGCCGGTGATCGCCGTCGACCAATGGCCGCAGCGGCAGCGCGAACGGCGACTCGGGCAGCGGGCCGGTGAACGCGCCGACCTCGCCGCCGGACGCGTCGTGCAGCGCGACTTCGAGTTCGGGCAGCGGCGCGTTCTCGCCGTCCGGCGCCGAGTAGGTGCGGTCGATGCGCAGCGGCAGCGACTTCGCGCCGGCCGCCAGCACGAGCCGCTCCGGCAGCACGCGCACGGCGTCGGCGGCGCGGCGCGCGAGCGAGTCCTCGGCACCTTCGACGATCCGGCGCGCGGCGTCGATTCCGCGTGCGGCCTCCGCGAGGCGCATCCCGAAGAACGCCTGCACGGCGTCGTTCAGCGGCTTCGCGGCGCGCGCGCGCAGCTTGGCGTCGGACTGCGCCTCGTAGGCGCGTTCGAATGCGCGAAGCCGCAGCCCGAGATCGAGGCGATCGGCCTGGGCTGCCAGGGGGGCCGTGGCGAAGGTCGCGACGAGTGCCGCGACCGATGCCGCGATCGCCTTCGAAGCCGTCGAGCCGAGCAGGGTCATGATTCGCATCCGTCCTCTGTGGGTGCCGATGGTGGGAGCAACGAGTTCAGGCGTTCACGCAGCGCGCGCCGCAGGTCGTCGACGGTCGGAACCGTGCCTTCGCGACGCGGGTGGGCCCAGATCGAATCCGGGAAGTTCCGGTCCGATCGCCATCGTGGGATCACGTGCCAGTGCACGTGCGGGACGAGGTTGCCGAGACTGGCGAGGTTGACCTTGTCCGGCCGGACCGTGTCGCGGACGGCGCGTTCGGCGAACGCGACGACGTTCATCAGTCGCCCGCGCGCTGCCGGTGCGAGGTCGCCGAACTCGGCGACGTGCGCGTCGAGCACGACGCGGACGAACCCTGGGAACGACGGTTCGTCGACGAAGACGACCCGGTGATCCGCGTCGCGCCACAACACCTCGCCGCCGTCGTCGCGGCACAGTGCGCAAGTCGGATCACGGACGACGTTCATCGCGGCAGTCTTCGCGTTCGTGCGCACTTCTGCAATCGACGAACGACGTGCATGATGCGCCGCCCCGTTACACCCACTCGCATCACCCGGGAGTCCCATGAGACATCTGTTCCTCGCAGTGCCGCTGCTGCCCGCCCTCGCGCTCGCACAGCAGACCCGTCAGTACACCGAGACGACGCCAGAAGGCGTGTTCACGCGTACCGAGACGCGCGGCGCACCGGCCGTCACGCCGCTCGCGAACCCCAATCCGTCGCCGGCCGGTCTGCGATGGACCTACCCGAACATCCCCGGCACGCCGTGGATCTCGGAATCGGTATCGGTCGGCGCGCGCGGCACGTTCGCGTGGCTGGGCCAGAACCTGAACGGTCGTCGCCTGTCGCTGCTCGGGACGACCGACGATCAGCCGACGCCGGCGCCGATCTACGAGGACCCGATCAGCGGCACGCCGACGATCCGCGTCGCCGCGGCCGACAACGGCAGCGGCTGTGCGGTCGCGCTGAACCTCGGCGCCGGCACGGGTGAACTCCGCTACTACGTCGCCAGCTCGCCGCTCCCGGTGTGGACGACGACGATCGCGACCAACCCGAACGGCAGCGCCTTCCTGCCGCGGATCAGCGCCAACGGTCGCGTCGTCGCGGTCGGCTTCAACGACGCCGCCGGCGTCGCGACGGTCCAGGTGTTCGACGCGCTGAGCCCGTTGCCGACGACGCCGATCGCGACGCGGACGGTCTCGTCGAGCGGACTTCGGAACTTCGACATCTCGGGCGATGGACTGACGCTGCTGATCGCGTCGAACGTCCGCGACCACGTCGTCGACGTGACGACCGGTGTCGAGGCGTTCTCGACGTCGACGGTGTCGGTCGACGCGCACTCGATCGACGGTGACGGGGACACGTTCGGCCGGGGCGGGTTCGACGTCGGCGCGTGGCGCCGGATCAACGGGACGTGGACGCAGGTGCTGCCGACGTTCCGCGACAACACGCTCGGATTCGGTGTCTACACGGCGTGCGACATCTCGGCCGACGGATCGACGTTCGTCGTCGCGGGGACCGACGCCAACAACCAGTACCTGCCGTTCCGCGTCTACTGCTGGTCGATCGCGAACACCGGGGCGACGCTGCTGTGGACGTTCTCGTCGCTCGGCACCGGTTCGTTCCAGGACACGCCGCAGGCCGTGTCGGTCTCGGACGACGGACGCTGGATCGCCGTCGCGAGCTGGGGCGATGCCGGCAACACGCACCCGGAGGTCATGCTGTTCGACCGGAACGCCGGCAACGTGCCGGTCGACTCGATCGACACGCCGGGCTCGGCGTTCGACGCCGACCTGTCGGGCGACGGACAGTTCACGATCGCCGGCACGAAGTCGGTCCACGCGAACACGTTCGGCAACGGCGGCGCCGGCTACAGCTTCGATCGCGGCGGTCAAGGTCTCGTGTTGCGTGGCACCGCGTCGCTGACGCGGACGATCACGCTGGAAGCGCGCGGCAATCAGGGTGACGCCGTCGCACTGCTGATCGGTACCTCGCTCGGAGCGCCGATCACGGTGCCCGGGTTCGCCGGCTCGCTCGTCGTGTCGCTGGCGACGCCGTACATCGGCCCGGTCACGATCGGTGGCGTTCCGCCGAGCGGTGCGCTGTCGCTGCCGATCGTCGTCGCGAACGACCCGACGCTGCTCGGGGCTTCGCTGTTCGCGCAGACGATTCGCGTCGGCACCGCGGGCGCCGAGATCGACAACCACGTCGCGATCCGCTTCACGCCGTGACCGACGCGGCGCTGCGGCTCTCGGCGCGGCGTGCGCATCTCGACGCCGGCAACCTGCTGCGGTCGCTGACCGAGGTCATCGCGCGCGTTCCGTCGGGCATCAACCTCGGCCAGGGCGTCTGCGATCTCGATGCGCCGGCGCCGCTGAAGCTCGGCGCGATCGCGTCGATCGACGGCGGCGACCGGCAGACCTACACGCACTACGCGGGGTTGCCGGAGCTGCGCGCGCGGATCGCCGAGAAGCTGCGGCGCTGGAACGGGCTCGACGTCGCCGACGACGAGGTCGTCGTCACGGCGGGGTCGTCGGGCGCGTTCTATGCCGCGGGTCTCGCGCTGTGCGATCCCGGCGACGAGGTCGTGCTGTTCGAGCCGTTCTACAGCTACCACCGCAGCCAACTGCTGCTGATGGGGCTCGTGCCGGTTTGTGTGCCGCTGCGCGAGCCCGACCTCGCGTTCGACGCGGCGGCGCTGCGCGCGGCGCTGTCGCCGCGGACGCGTGCCGTCGTCGTCAACACGCCGGCGAATCCGTCCGGAAAGATGTTCACGCGCGCCGAACTCGACGCGCTGGCGAACGTCCTCGCCGGCACCGACGTCGTCGTGCTGACCGACGAGGTCTACGAGTACATGTGCTTCGACGGTCGCTCGCATGTCTCGCCGGGCGCCGTGCCGGCGCTGAAGGCGCGCACGGTGACGATCGGCGGGTTCAGCAAGACGTTCTCGATCACGGGCTGGCGGATCGGCTACGTCGCGGCGCCGCGTTCGGTCGTCGACGCGATTGGACGGGTGTTCGATCAGGTGAACGTCTGCGCGCCGCGGCCGCTGCAGCGCGGTGTCGAGCGCGCGCTGCGCGAGCTGCCGGAGACGTTCTATGTCGATCTGCAGTCGACCTATCAGCGCAAGCGCGACCGGTTCTGCGCGGCGCTCGCCGACGGCGGCTTCCGGTTCCGCGTGCCGGAGGGTGCGTACTACGTGATGGTCGACTACCGGCCGGTGCTCGGCGACGTCGACCCGCACGCGGCCGCGCTGGCGCTGATCGAGCGGATCGGGGTCAACGGCGTGCCC
>JAEYTU010000498.1 GCA_023433825.1 Planctomycetota bacterium | reverse complement strand
GTGCTCGAGCGGCGGCGCGCCGGCGCCGGCATACGGCGGCGGGCGCAGCACGAGCCGCCGCACGCCGTCTGACGACGCGTCGTCGAGCGCGAACGGCGCCTTTCCCTGTTGGGTGCGCTCGGCGGCTTGGATCAGTCCGGCGACGCGCATCGCGCGCCAGAGCCGCGGCGGCAGACGGCGATCGGTCACGGCCGCGATCAGTGCGAACTCGGGCAGCGCGAGGCGCGGGGTGGCGGGCGGCGCCGGCGCTGCGTCGGTGGCGGTGAACGCGTTCGCCGGCGGCGCATACGCGACGAGTGTGATCGGCTCGCGCAGACCGGCGAGCACGACGTCGGGCAGCGACGCGCCGAGCACCGAATCGGCGATCGCGAGGAACGACGCGGCCGCCGTCGCGTCGTCGTCGTCGAGCAGCGTCGACGCGTCGCGCAGCCACGCCGCGAGGCTGCGGTCGAGACGCAACGTCGCGAGCGCGCCGTGCGGCGGCAGCGCGGTCGCGTGACCGGTCACGAGGGTCGCGATCGGATCGGCGGCGGCGACGCCGGTGCGGATGCTCGCGTCGATGCGACCTTCGACGTGCAGGCCGTCGGCGTCGGCGCGGCATTCGGCGGTGAAGGTCCGCGCGGCGGCGATCGCCGTGACGATCGGGCCGACGAGGAAGCGGCCGCCGCCGTCGAGGTGCGCCCACGGGGAGGTGGCGGCGCGCGGCAGGCGAGTCAGGTCGACGTGCAGCCGCAGCGTGCCGGGAGCCGCGGGCGTGGCGGGGGCGGGTGGCGGCGCGTAGCTCGCGTTCGCGGCGCTGGCCCGCAGCGTGCCGAGGTGCGCGGCGGCGGCGATCGTGACGCGGTCGGCGTCGAGGTCGAGGTGGATCGCGAGCGGGCTCGCGTGCGCGCGGATCGCGTCGATGCAGGTCGCGGCGGCGGCGCGGTCGACGACGCGCGCGCTCAGCAGCAGTTGCGGGCCCTTCGCGGCGGGGATCAGCGCGACGACGAATTCGGCCGGGAGCAGCGCGGCGAGCGCGGTGTCGAGCGGGACACCGGTGGCGCGTTCGGTCGTGTCGTCGAGCCACGGCCGCAGCGCGAAGCCGGGCAGCGGATCGATCGCGGCGACGAGCGCGCGCAGCGTGGCGGGCGCGGCGTGACCTTCGACGACGGCGACGGCGTTGGCAGGGATCGCGGCGTAGAGGTCGTCGCGTTGCGCCGGGAGCGCCGCCGCCAGCGCGACGAGCGCCGCGAAGGACCACTTTGTCGGGGGAAGTGAAACAAAGGTGCCAGGCACTTTCGTTTCACTTTCCCGGACGAAGTGAGAAGAAAGTGCCTGGCACGAACGTGTCACCCCCGGCGCTTCGGCGCTTGGCGGAAGCCTTTTCGGGCGGTGCGCATCTCGCCCATGCTCGCCGGTGGGTGCTCGAACTCGAGCGCGTACCACGGCATGCCGAACGGCTTCATGTTCATCTTCTGGTCGTTCTTCAGCCGCAGCAGGTTGTCGGTCGTCGGGTCGTTCGGAACCTTCGCCAACAACTTGGCGAGCACGGCTATCGCGTCGTCGCGACGGTTCTCGCGCAGCAGCATCCACGCGTGAACGTTGTGCAACAGAACGTGCTTGCGGTTGAACGGCCCCGCCGCCGCGAGGCGCGCCAGCGCGTCGTCCTTCTTGCCCTCGCGATACCACAACGTCGCGAGCAGCAACTGCGCGTCGCCGGCGCGGAAGCCGGCCTTCTCCAGCGCCGCCAGCGCCTCGGCCTTCGCGCCGAGGTGGTGATGCAGGAAGCCGATCTGCCCGTACAGCTGCCCCTTGAGCAGCGGCACCCAGTTGCCGATCGGCAGCAGCGACTCGAGCGTGCCGATCGCCGGCTTCAGCATCCCGGCCTCGACCTGCCGCTGGATCTGCACCATCGCCGGCTCCAGCCGATTGCGGATCCGCCGGCCGCCGATGATCCAACAGGCGACGAACGCGACGAGGCCGAGCAGGAGACCGCCGAGCCATCCGGCATCGAGCAGCCAGAACCCGATGCCGGTGACGACGGCGACGACGAACGAGAGAAGGCTGAGGTACAGGGCAGGACTCGCGAGGAAAGGAACGCGGTGGAGAGCGCGAGGATGCTAGCGACCCGTGCGTCGGCGCGATCGGCTGCGATGAGCTAGGATTCGCCGTCTCGACGAGCCTCCCCGCTCCGACCCGCTCCGCTCCCCCTCCCTTGCAAACCCGAGAGATCCTCCTGCTCGCCGGCTCCGCCGTGCTCCTCGCGGCCGTCGGCATCGTCGCCTTCGGTGAAGGCGCAGTTCCGGTCGCCGGTGCCGAGCTCGAACGCGAGGCCGAGCCAGAAGCGCCCACCCCACCGCTCGACCCGCCGACCGCGCCGACCCCACCGGATGCGACCGCGGCACTCCCGACGACGACCCCGGAATCCGAGCGCGCGCTGCCATCGGCCGACCTGACCAAGCCGCAGCACGACCGAACCGACGGGCGCATCACCGGGACGATCGCGATCGGGAGTCAGGTCGCACCGGGTCTCGATTCGGTCACGGTCCAGATCACCGAAGCGATCAATCTGGGCGGCGACGGACAGTCGAGACCACCGTTCCGCACCGAACGCGCCTACGCGATCCGCGGCACGACCCCCGAATACGCGTTCGACGGCATCCCGTTCTCGCCGTACGGCTACCACGTCCGCGCGCTGGCTCCCGGGTTCAACGGCTCGGAGGTCTGGGTGCAGATCGACGCCGGACGCCCGGTCCACGACGGCGCGACGCTGTCGGTCACGCGCGGCACGCCGTTCAGCCTGCTGCTGCGCGATCAGCAGCGCTCCCCGGTCGCCGGCCAGGAAGTGCGAATGGTGCCGATCGGTGAACCGTTCCGGCCGCCGGTGCCGGTTCGCAAGAGCGACAGCTTCGGTTCGGTCGTCTTCGAAGAACTGCTCGCCGGCCGCTGGCAGGTGCTCGTCGGCGAAGCCGGCGCAACGCGCAACGCGCCGACCGAGATCGACGTCCTGCCGACCGCCGGGGTGCAGAGCAAGACGGTGCTCGTTCCGACCGGGATGCCGCTGCGCGTTCGCGTGACGACCCACGGCTACGGCGTGCCGGCGGCGAAGCTGACGGCGACGCAGACCGACACGACGCAGTACCGACCGATCGAGGGCGAGACCGACCAGAACGGCGACCTCGTCCTCGAACACTTGCCGCCCGGTTCGTGGCAGATCCACGTCGAAGCGGAGGGTTTCCACCGCACGACGCGAAGCCTGACGATCAAGGACGGCGTGCAACCCGACGTGCTCGAGGTCAAAGTGATGCGACGGTGAACGACGGCCACGCCCGGTCCGCGTCCCGACCGGAGCCATGGAACCCATCCCGCGCCAACGCCGCCTCGCCGTTCTGATCGATGCCGACAACGCCTCCCCGGGCACGACCGAGGGGCTCCTCGCCGAAGTCGCGAACTACGGCGTCGCCATCGTCAAGCGCATCTACGGCGACTGGACGATGCCGAACCTGAAGACCTGGAAGGTCAAGCTGCTCGAACACTCGATCCAGCCGATCCAGCAGTTCCGCTACACGGTCGGCAAGAGCGCGACCGACAGCGCGATGATCATCGACGCGATGGATCTGCTGTACCGCGCGAAGCTCGACGGCTTCTGCCTCGTGTCGAGCGACAGCGACTTCACGCGCCTCGCGTCCCGGATCCGCGAAGAGGGACTGATGGTGATCGGCGTCGGCGAGCGAAAGACGCCGCGCGCGTTCGTCACGGCCTGCGATCGGTTCGTCTTCGTCGACATCCTCGAGCAGCCGGCCGACGGCGCGGCCGACGAGGACGAATTCGTGCGACCCGCACGACGGACGACGAAGGAACTGCAGCAGGACCCGGAGCTCGTGCGCCTGCTGCGTTCGTCGATCCGGTCGACGGCCGACGAGGACGGCTGGGCCAACCTCGGTCGCGTCGGCGCGATGATCATCTCGCAGCAGCCGGACTTCGATCCGCGCAACTACGGCTACCCGAAGCTGATGCACCTCTTCGAGGCGACGAAGCTGTTCGACATCGACAAGGCGCCGCACGGCGAACACGGCCAACTCGCCGTGTTCGTCGCCGATCGCGAGCGATGACTTCCGCCGCGCTCGCGGCGGTCCTCAGAAGCCGTACAGCGTGATCACGGCGCTGACGGACGGCCCGGTGCCGACGGTCGCGTAGGCGTTCGACGTGTGATAGACGCGCTTGACGTTGATCTGGCCCGTGGCGCCGACCGCCGGCGTGCCGACGCGGAGGCCGTTCGAGAACGCGACCGGCAGCCCCGGCTGCGAACCGTCCGGTGCGACGGCCTGGGTGAAGAAGGTCGCGCCGGCGTAGCTGGGGTTCCACGGCAGCGAGATCGGGAACGCGAGCGGGATGCCGCCATTCGCATTCGTCGTGCCGAGGCCGAGCGTGACCAGCGGTTGGCTGTGCAGCACACCGCAGAGGCTCGGCAGCGAGATGCCCGGGTTGACGACGCCGAGCAGCAGTGACACCGGCACCGAGGACGGCGCGTTGCGAACGACGAAACCGATGTTGAACGTCGTCGCATTCGCCCGCATCGCCGTGCGGTGGTTCATCGAACCGTTCGCCGTCGCGCACCCGCCGCCGAGTTCCGCCGGTGGGTCGCCGTAGGTGTGCGCGATCGATCCGGACGCCCAGTCCTGCGTGTAGATCCCCCGTGGGTTGTTCTCGTTCTGCACGTCCCACAGCAACGCGTCGACCGCGTTGTAGATGAACGGCACGTCGAACGGGATCAGGAGATCGACCGGTGCCGGCGACTCGCTGACCGGCGTGTTCCAGTCCGGCAGGTTGACCGGCTTGCGCGCGAACACGACGACCGGCTGGTCCTTGTAGTTGCTCGCGAACGTCGACGTGATCGTCGCGTAGTCGGCGTGCGACATCGTGACCGTCAGCTCGGTCGTCTTCGGCGCGCCGACGTTCCCCAAGCCATCCCTGCGGAAGCCGAGGAAGCGGACCAGCGGCAACGTGCGACCGACCAAGTTGTTGTCGATCTGCTGCGTCCGCGTCTGCGCGGCCCAATCGCCGAGCATGATGTCGGAGGCACCATTGCCGGGGCTGAACTCGGCGCCGATCGGCGTGATGTAGCTGAACACCGGCGATTGCGCCGAAGCGGACGCGGCGAGAGCCGCGACGAGAAGGAGAGAGGTACGGTTCATCGGGTTGGTAAGAGAGGGATGGAACTGCGGCCGGGCAGCTTCCTTCGAAGGCGAGGGATGGACCACCGACGCTCGTCGATTCGCGCCGGTTTGCGCGCGACCGAGCCGATGCGACCGAGGGAGGCGTCGCTATCCTGCCGCGCTTCCGCCACCGAACCGTACCTCGCGCCACCAGACCATGAGCAAGGCCCTCGTCGATCTCTCCACCCTCGATCTGTCGCGCGACGTGATGTCGCAGGAAGAGCTGCGCTCGCTGCTGCCGCATCGATACGAGTTCCAGTTGATCGACGGCATCTGTCACGTCGACCAAGAGGCCGGATTGGTCGTCGGCTACAAGGACTGGGGCGAGGACGCGTGGTGGGCGCGCGGGCACATCCCGGGCCGTCCGCTGATGCCGGGCGTGCTGATGGTCGAGAGCTGTGCGCAGGTCAGCACCGTGCTGATGAAGAAGTCGATGGCGACGACCGGATTCATCGGGCTCGGCGGCCTCGAGGGCGTCCGCTTCCGCGGCACGGTCGTCCCGCCGACGCGGATCCATCTCGTCTCGCGCGTCGGCAAGCACAGCTCACGAATGGCGCGCTACCCGGCGCAGTGCTTCTGCGCTGGCAAGCTCGTCATGGAGATGGAACTGCTCGGCGTTCTGCTGTGAACGCGCGCGGCGACGCGGCCGCGACGACCCCGCATCGAGCGACGCGTCACCTCTGGTGGGTCGCCGTCGCCGTCCTCGCGCTGTGGTGGCCGATCTCGCCGTGGCTGCAGAGCGACGATTGGATCGCAGTCGACTACGTCCGCGACACGGCGAACGTCGCCGACGACTTCGCCGGCAATCAGTACGGCCTCGAAGGTCTCGTCCGTTTCTACCGGCCGCTGATCACGGCGAGCTTCGCGGCCGACGTCGCACTCTCCGATCACACGACGGCCGGGATCGCGTTCGCGACACATCTCGGCAACGCATGCGCGTTCGCACTCGCGGCGGCGCTGCTCGCCGGCATCGTCGCGCGGCTGCTCGGCGCGGCGGCCGCATGGCCGGCGGCGCTGTGGTTCGCGCTCGGCGCGCAGCACGCAGGCTCGGTCAGTTGGGCCGTCGGCCGCGTCGACTCGCACACGATCGTCTGGATCCTGCTCTGCGTCTTCGCGTGGCTGCGCTCGCTCGACGCCGCCGCGTCGCGTCCGCGTCGCTGGCGGATCGTCGCCGTCGTCGCCTGCGTGCTCGCACTGGCCAGCAAGGAACTCGCGATCGTCACGCCGCTGCTCGCAGCATTGCTGGCGTTCGCGCACGGCGGGACACGCACCCTCGCCGAACGAACGTCGGCCACGTTGCGCACGTGGCCACTGTTCGCCGTCCTCGCCGCATATCTCGGGTTGCGGCTCGCGTTGTTCGGCGCGATCGGTGGCTACGACGGGCCGTCGGCGGCGCCGGTCGCGACTGCGGCCGGCTTCGCGATCTGGACCGCGCGAGTCGTCGCACCGGGACTCGTTCCGTTCGGTGGCTCGACGCTCGGTGTGCTCGGCGCCGTCGCGCTGGCCGTGCCGGCGCTGCTCGCGATCGCGAATGCGTTCCGCCGCGCCCCGCGCCGCGCACTCGCGTTCGCCATCGCGTACGCGCTCTGCTGCGTGCCGATCTTCCAGTTCCTGGCCGCGACCGACGAAGCGAAGAACTTCCGCTACCTGACGCTCGCCTCGGCCGCGATCGCTTGTCTCGTCGCCGCGACGCCGCGGCTCGCGTGGTTCGCGGTCCTCGGCGCCGTACCGGTGTTCGTCGCGACGCGGATCGAGACCTGGCACGCCCACCGCGTCGCGCGCGACCTGCACGTCTCGCTGCACGCGGCCGCCGCCGATGCGCCGATCACCGACACGCCGCTGTTCGTGACCGGACTGCCGAGGACCGACACGTCGGGGCGAACGATCCTCTACCACCTCGGCGTCGACCGACTGTTGCTGCCGCCGCACGGACGCGGCCACGTCGTGCATGCACTCCGCTCGCTGGCGCCGCGCGTGGACGCGTTCACGTTCGACGCGCGGACCGTGCGCATCCCTGGCGCGCACGTCGTCGACCTGATCCGCGACGAGACGACCGGCGCCGTGCGCGCATCGCTGCGGCCGCCGCCGGCGCGCGACGAAGGCGGCTTCGACGTTCGGCTGGACGGTCCGTCGCACTGGTCGACGCAGGTGTTCTTCGAGCTGCACGATCGCAGCCGACGAATCGCGCTCGTCGCCGCCCGGAAGGCCTCGCACTACCGGATCACGATCCTGACGGCCGGCGGCCACCTGAGCACGGTCCTTTCCGACGACGCACCGCCGGACGCGCCCGAGGGCCGCGTCGACGCGCTGCGGTGGCTGACCTCCGGTCGATTCGCGGCGACGGGCGACGACGCATTCGTCACGCTGGGGCTGACCGTGCCGGCGACGCTCGATCGAATGACGACGTTCCCGGTCCTCGTCGAGGCCGGCACCGGCGACGGCGCGGCGTTCGTGCCGGCGGCGACCGCGAACGCGCTGCTGCGGATCCAACTCGACCGCGACTACGCCGACTTCGTCGCCGGCCGCGTGCCAGATCCGCGCTCGAAGTGACGCCGCGACGACGGCGCGCTCGCGCGGACGCGGCGCGCGTGGTTCAGTCCCGCGATGGCACGACCGCAACCACTGACCGACGCGCAACTCGCCGAGGCGCTCGACGCTTTCCCGGACTGGCAGGTCGAGGGCGGCAAGCTGCACCGCACGTTCCGCTTCGCCGACTTCCGCGCCGCGTTCGGATTCATGACCGAGATCGCGTTGTTCGCCGAACGGAACGACCACCATCCGCAGTGGTGGAACGCGTTCCACACGGTCAAGGTCTGGCTCTCGACGCACGACGCCGGCGGGATCACGCAGCTCGATCTCGATCTCGCCGCGGCGATGGACGAACGCGCACACCGTCACCACGCATGACGTTCGACTGGTTGCCGCCGCCACGGCGCGGCGGGCGCGCACCGGCACGGACCGTCGCGCTGGTGCGGCGCGGCGTGCATCACGGC
>JAEYTU010000442.1 GCA_023433825.1 Planctomycetota bacterium | reverse complement strand
GTACGGGCGGTCGTAGGTCAGCCCCTCGGACTCCAGCAGCGCGTCGACCTCGCTCCGCTCGGGCATCGCCGAGTGGTTGCCGGCCGCGGCGCGGCACTCCAGTCCGCGGCCCTTCACGGTGTGGGCGACGATCAGGCACGGTTGCGTCTCGTCGCGCTTGCTCTCCTCCAGTGCCGCGATCATGACCTCGAGGTCGTGACCGCCGAGGTCGCCGAACATCCGCGTGACGTCGGCGTCGGACAGCTTGTCGAGCGCCTTGCCGCACTTCTTGTCGATCGCGAGCAGCGCATCGCGGATCGGACCCGCTTGGTTCTTCCACAGCAGCGTCTGGAAGTGGTAGTCGCTGAACCCGTCCTCGATCGCGGCGCGCAGCGCGTCGCCACCGGGCCCGCGGAAGCACTGCTGCCGGAACGAACCGTGCGCGACCTGCATGACGCGCCAGCCGTTCGCCTCGCAGGTCTTCTGGATCCGCTGCGCATCGGTGCCGCGCAGACCGCGCTTGTTCGGAATCCGCGTCCCGTCGAGGTTCTGGCGGTTGTAGTCGACGATCCACGTCACGTTGCCCAACTCGCGCTCGGCGACTTCGGGCAGCACCTCCATCAGCGAACCCTCGCGGAACTCCGAGTCGCCCATCAGCGACCAGAAGTGCGCCTTCGGCAGGTCGAACCCGTGACTGCGGCCGTAGCGGTGGGCGAGGGCGAGGTAGACCGACGCGACCGGCGGGATGCCGACCGAACCCGACGGCAGGAAGTGGAACGAGTCCGGGTCCGCTTCGGCGTGGTAGGACTGGAACACCGGCTTGCCGTCGTGGCTGAACGAACGCAGCCGGTCCATGACGGCCTCGCTCTCGGCGGCTTCGAACCATCGCCCGTCGGTGTGACGGAACAAGCCGAGCAGATGATGCAGCGCGTGGTCGTTCGGCGACGCGTGCGGCTTGCAGCAGACGTAGTCCTCCGGTTGCCGGACCCACAGGTGCAGCGCGGCGAGGATCTCGATGCACGACGCGCACGCGGCCGGGTGCCCGCCGACCTTCGGGTCGCCCTCGGCGACGTCGTCGCGGTCGTTGGCCCGATGGATCATCGCGTTCATCTGGACGAACGCGCGGCGCGTGACGGAACGGAGGACGTCGAGGTCGGGTTTCATTCTTGGAGGGCGGAGAGGTTAGCCCCGACGTGCGAGGACGCCAGGACGGGGGCGGTCGGCGTCACCGCCGTTCGAAGCGTCCGCCGTTCTCGGTCGCGAGCTTCTGCAGGAACGGCGCGTTGATCTCGTTGCCGATCCCGATGCAGTGGATGACGACGCGTTTCAACTGATTCCATCCGCGGACGGCCTCGAGGATCGCATCCGTCGAGTCGAGCTTGCCGTCCGGCGTCGTCGGCGAACCGTCCGTCAGCAGGAAGATCATGTCGACGGCGACGCCGTAGTGTTTGTCGAACGCGCCGCGCCCGGTCAGCTTGAACCCCATCTGCAGCGCGTCGTGGATGTTCGTCGTCTGGTTCGGCTGCAGGACGCGCACCCACTCTTCGGCGCTGCGAACGTTGTCCGGCGTCGCCGGGACCATCTTCGTGTTCCACTGGTGCGGCAGGTCGCTGTACCAGATCACGTTGAAGTGCTTCGACGCGTCGAGCAGCTTGATCGCGCGGATCAGCTCCTCCTTGCTGGCCTCCATCCGCGTCGTCTTCGTCGATCCGGCGTTGGTGCCGCCGGTCTTGCGGTCGACCTCCTGCGACATCGAGCCCGACGAATCGAGGACGTAGAGGATCGACTTGCCGTCCTGCGCGATTCCGAAGTAGCGATTCTTCGCCTCGGTCTGCGTGACGAGCGCAGTGCCGCTGCCGAGTTGCAGCGAGCCGCCGGCGACCTGCGCCTTGCCCTCGTTCTCCCACCAGGTCTTCCACGACTGCTGCGACGTGCCGTGACCCTGACCGGTCAGAACCTCCAGCGCCGCGGCGACGGTCTTCTGTGCGAGGCCCTGCTCCTTGCCGAGCAGATCGATCATCGGCGCGATCGCACTCGCGGCCGCGATCCGCGACAGCGCGGTCGCCGCCTGCACGCGAACGTCGGACTCCTTGTGCGTCAGCAGCCGGAGCAACTGCGGCGCGGCCGACTCGGCGCCCTTCCCGATCCGTCCGAGACCTTCGATTGCGGCGGCGAGGTCGGCGGGGTCCTTGGCGCGTTCGAGTTCGGCCGTCAGTTCCTTCAGCATCGGAACGTCGAGCGACCCGGCGAGCCGCGCGACGGTCAGCTTCATCGTCAGTGGGTACTTCTTCGCGTTCAGGACCTCGACGACGAGGTAGCCGACGGCGGTCGGCGACTTCAGCTCGCCGATCCGTTGCAGCAGCCGTCCGCGCAGGGCGCGCATGCCGTCGACCTCGCCGCGCAGCTTGGCGGCGCGCTCGCGCAGCTTGTTGTAGTTGTCCATCTGCGCCTGCGGCAGGACGCGCTTCGCCGACCCCTCCTGGCCGGCGAGCAGCTTCGCGAGCTCCTGGTTGACCGACTCCCGCTCGGCGTCGACGCGTTCGATGTCCTTCTCCAACGCGAGCCCGGCGTCGGCGAGCACCTTGGCGATCTCGGCGGAGTCGTGTCCGGCGACGGACTGGAGGGCGGACGTCCGTTGTTCGAGGGTCGGCGCGGCGCGCGGGGTCCCGACGAACTGCCGTCGGAACTCCTTTGCGACGTCGGCGTCGGATTGCGCGGCCGCACCGGCGGTCGGCGCGAACCAGCAGGTGAGCAGGACCAGGAACCAGCGCAACGGTCTCGGAACGGCGGTCATGGCGGCCATCTAGCCACGCGGTGACCCGAGGTTCCACCCCGACCCGTCGGTCGGTTGCCGCCGGAGCATCGCCTCCGTACCCTTCTCGCCCCCCATGTCCGCCTACAGCGTCGTCATCATCGGCCGACCGAACGTCGGCAAGTCCAGCCTGCTGAACCGGCTGGCCGGACGGCGCGTCTCGATCGTCGAACCGACACCCGGCGTGACTCGCGATCGCGTCACGGTGTCGATCGAACACGCCGAACGGAAGTTCGACGTGACCGACACCGGCGGCCTCGGACTCGTCGACGAGATCCAATTGAAGGAGCAGGTCGAGGCGCAGATCGAAGCCGCGCTCGAACGCGCCGACGTGATCCTGTTCGTCGTCGACGGCAAGGAGGGGTTCGTTCCCGGCGATCGCCCGGTCGCCGATCGACTCCGCCGATTGCAGAAGCCGGTGCTGCTGATCGCCAACAAGGTCGAATCGCGCTGGGACGAGTTGGCCGTGCACGAGTGGGAGCGGTTCGGCTTCGGGCCGGCGCACCCGATCAGCGCGCAAGAAGGTCTCGGCATCCACGAGATGCTCGATCGGGTCGTCGCGGCACTTCCGCCGGCGGATCCGTCGCAGGTCGAGGTCGAGGGCGACCCGGTCCGCTTCGCCGTCGTCGGCAAACGCAACTCCGGCAAGTCGACCCTGATCAACCTGCTCGTCGGCGACGAACGCGTGATCGTCAGCGAGATCCCCGGCACGACGCGCGACGCCGTCGACGTCGTGTTCGAGCGCGGCGACCAGCGGTATCTCGCGATCGACACCGCCGGCATCCGCAAGCGCAGCAGCATCCAGGACGCGATCGAGCTGTTCAGCTACACGCGCGCAACCGATGCGATCCGTCGCGCGCAGGTCGTCGTGCACCTGTTCGACATCGGCGAGGAGATCAGTCAGGTCGACAAGAAGGTCGCCGCCTACTGCGTCGAGCACTGCAAGCCGGTGCTGCTCGTCGGCAACAAGCTCGACAAGTCGCCGACCGTCGACCTCGAACACTGGGACGAGTACATCCGGCAGCAACTGCCCGGTCTCGACTTCGCGCCGGTCACGTTCATCTCGGCGTTGGAGGGTCGCAACGTCGAGTCGATGCTCGATCTGCTCGTCGACCTGCGCGGCCAAGCGCGCACCGAGATCCCGACGCCGCGACTGAACGAAGTCCTGCAGGCCGCGAAGACCCGACTGCTCCCGCGCAGCAAGGGGAAACTTCCGAAGCTGTTCTATGGAACGCAGCTCGGCATCGAACCGGTCACGCTGCTGATCTTCGTCAACGAGCCGAGCCTGTTCCGGGGCCAGTACGACCGGTACCTGCAGAACCGGCTGCGCGAGGAGTTCGACTGTCAGGAAGTGCCGATGCGTCTGGTCTTCCGCCGTCGCGAGAAGATCGTCCTCGGACCGACCTGAGTCGCGCGCGGTAGCCTTCGGCCTGGTTCCACGCACGATGTCGTTGCCGCCGCAGCAAGCTCCGCTCCCGCTCCCGAGCCCCGAGACCGCGACATCGGCGCGTCCACGCGTCGCGATCTGCATGCCGGCGTACTTCGCCGCGAAGACGCTCGAACGCACGCTCGCCGAGATCCCGGCTGGCTGCGCCGACGACCTGATCCTCGGCGACGACGCCAGCACCGACGGCACCGCCGAACTCGCCGAACGCCTCGGACTGTTCGTCGTCCGAAGTCCGCGCAATCGCGGGTACGGCGGCAACCAGAAGCAGATCTATCAAGCCGCGCTCGACCGCGGCGCCGACATCGTCGTCATGCTGCACCCCGACGGTCAGTACGACGCGCGCCTGATCCCGGCATTCGTGCGATTCGTCGCGACCGGCGTCGCCGACATGATGCTCGGCTGCCGCGTGCGCACGCGACGCGAGTGCCTGCGCGACGGGATGCCGATCTGGAAGTACCTGTCGAACCGGCTGCTGACGATCTTCGAGAACGTCGCGTTCGGGCAGAACCTCGGCGAGTTCCACTCCGGTTTCCGCGTCTACCGGCGCGCGCTGTTGGAGGCGATCCCGTTCCATCGCAACAGCGAGGACTTCGTCTTCGACAGCGAGATGATCGCTCAGGCGATCCACCACGGGTTCAAGGTCGCCGACGCACCGATGCCGGTGCGCTACTTCCCCGAGGCGTCGTCGATCAACTTCCGCCGCAGTCTGCGCTACGGCGTCACGACGGTGTGGGTCGCGATCAAGTACCTGCTGCAGCGAACCGGGCTTTTCCGGTTCCGGCTGTTCGCCGCGCCGAAGTGAGTCGACTCACGGCAGTCGCTCGACCGAGACCTTCCCGTTCTCGGCGAGCAGTTCGACGTAGACCGGGCCGTAGCTCGGGAGCGGCGGAACGCGCGTGATCGTCAGGTC
>JAEYTU010000416.1 GCA_023433825.1 Planctomycetota bacterium | reverse complement strand
GGCCGGGACCGCGATGCCGGTCGACGTCGGCGACGGCGCGGCGTCGTTGTCCGACGAGCGACGCGTCAGCGCGCTGCCGCGGCCCCCGCAGCTCTCCCCGCCGCCGGCGAAGTGCAGTGCGAGCAAGCCGATCGCGATCAGCACGACGAATGCGACGACCTTGCGGATCATGGCATTCCGCACTTCGCGACGACGTCGTCCCAGCGGTCCTGGCTCTGCAGCAGCAGCTCGACGACTTCGCGCACGGCGCCATCGCCGCCGCGCGTCCGCGTGACGTAGTGGACGTGGCGGAAGACCTCCGATCGGCCGTTGCAGACCGACGCGGCGAAGCCGACGCGACGCAGGACCGGGACGTCCAGCAGGTCGTCGCCGATGTAGGCGATCTCGCTCGGCGCGAGGCGGCGACGCTCGAGCAACTCGTCGAACGCGCGTTCCTTGTCGAGCCGGCACAGATGGATCTCGTGCACGCCGAGCTCCCGCGCGCGGTCCTCGACGACACGGCCGCCGCGGCCGCTGAGGAACCCCGACAGCAGTCCGGCGCGGTGCCAGTAGACGATCCCGGCGCCGTCGTGGACGTGGAAGCTCTTCGACTCGTTGCCGTCGTGGTCGAACACGATCCGGCCGTCGGTCAGGACGCCGTCGACGTCCATCAGCAACATCCGAATCCCACGCAGGACCGAGGCGTCGGGCAACGGTCGCGCGCCGGTCGGCACGTTCGCGTGCGGCACGGTCATCCGAGCTTCAGCTCCAGCAGGTCCTGCACGTCGAGCAGACCGACGAGTCGCAGGTCCGGCTCGACGACCGGGAGCTGGTCGACCGAGAGTCGTCGCAGTTCGGCCATCGCCTCGATCGCGAACGTCTCCGGACGGATCGTCTTCGGCCGCGGCGTCATGACGCTGTCGACGACCTGCTCGGTCAGGCCGGCCCCGCCGCGCTGCAGCAGCCGCCGAAGGTCGCCGTCGGTGAAGAAGCCGACGAGCCGCCCATCGCCGTCGACGACGCTGGTCGCACCGGGGCGTCCGGGCGTCCGCGTCATGATCTCCAGTGCGTCCATGACCGATGCACCGGCGCGGACCGCCGGATTGCGGTCGCCGACGCGCATCAGTTCGCGAACCGTCATCAGCCGCCGCCCGAGGTCACCACCGGGGTGATAGCGCGCGAACTCGGCCGGTCCGAAGTTGCGCCCCTCCTGCACGACGAGCGCGAGCGCGTCGCCGAGGGCGAGCATCGCCGTCGTCGAGGCGCTGGGCGCGAGCTGGTACGGACCGACCTCCTCGATCGGACCGAGTTCCAAGACCGTGTCCGAATGGCGGCCGAGCGTCGACTCGCGCGACTGCGTCAACGCGACGATCTGCACGCCGACGGCCTTCACCGGGCCGAGGAGTCGCAGCACTTCCTCCGTCTCGCCCGACTTCGAGAACGCCAGCAACATGTCGCCCGCGGAGACGCGGCCGAGGTCGCCATGGATCGCTTCGGCCGGGTGCAGGTAGATCGACGAGGTGCCGGTCGACGAGAACGTTGCCGAGACCTTCTGCGCGATGATCCCGGCCTTGCCCATCCCGGCCGTGACGACGCGTCCGGCCAGCCCGAGGATCGCCTCGACGACGTGCGCGAAGTCCTCACCGAGGCGGTCGGCGACCCCGCGGAGCACGTCGGCCTCCTGCTGGATCATCGTCCGCGCGCGTTCGATCCGATTGCCCACGAAGCGGCGCAGTGTAGCGGTGTCGCGCGTTTGGCTACACTTCGCCGCCTGATGTCGTACCGCGTCGAGCTTCCGGTCTTCTCGGGGCCGATGGATCTGCTGCTGCATCTCGTCCGGCAGCAAGAGGTCGACATCCACGAGATCTCGATCGCGAAGATCCTCGAGCACTACCTGCAGCACCTGAACGTGCTCGAGACGCTCGATCTCGCCGACATCGGCGAGTTCGTCGTGATGGCCGGCACGCTGATGGAGATCAAGTCGCGCGAACTGTTGCCGCGCGAAGAGGTCTCGGTCGACGAGATGCTCGATCCGCGCGACGACCTGATCCGCCGATTGCTGGAGTACAAGCGCTACCGCGACCTGTCGCGGCGGCTCGATCGAATGGGGCAACGCCGCGGGCGCATGGCGATGCCGTGGATCCCGCTGCCCGAGACCGCGGCGGATCGCGAGTCCGAAGACCACCTCGATCTCGGCGACGTCAAGATCTGGACGCTGACCGAAGCGTTCGCGCGCCTGCTCGAGGCGACCGGTCAGGCCGCGAAGACGATGCACGTCGGCGTCGAGGTCCGGACCGTCGGGTTCTACATCGATCGGATCCTCGGCAAGCTGCGCAGCCGCAGCGAACGCGAGGTCGCGTTCGAAGAGCTGTTCGAGAGGACCGACGGCCGGATGGGGTTGATCGGCGTCTTCATCGCGATGCTCGAGATGATGAAGCAGGGCTTCCTGCGCGCGCATCAGGACGACTGCTTCGGTCCGATCACGGTCGTCTTCCGCGGCGCCGACGACGTGACGGCGCAGCAGATCCTCGCGCGCACCGAGGCCGAGGCCGAACCGGCGGGACCCGAGGTGGTCCGTCCCGCCGAGGCCGCCGACGCCGATTAGGCGCCGTCCGGCACCGGGATCCCGGCGCGCGTCAGCGCACGTTCCATCGCCGGACCGTCCGCAGCGGCGAACGCCGGCTCGGTCGAGAAGCAGAAGCGGCCGAAGACCTCCGCGGCGCCGAGCGCGAACGGGAACTCCGGCGCCGGCGTCTCGACCGGTCCGCGTGGGAACAGCCACGTCGCGTCGGCGTCGGCGACGACGTTGATCGCGGCCGTGCCGCGCAGTTGCAGCAGCCGCGCGCAGGCGCGGGCGCGCGCGAGGACGTTCCCGCGCAGCTGGACGATCAACGGAGCGCCGGCGGCGTCGGCGCGCGTCGTCGCGACGCCCGGTGCGTCGTTCGCGTCGAGCGGCACCGCGAACGGCACCCACGGCGACACCGCCGGCAGGAACGTCGAACGTTCGCCGATCACGTGGACGTGCGCGTGCGCGATCGTCGCGGCGGCACCGATCGTGTTCAGCAGCGCCGTGCCGTCGACGCGCGCGGCGAGCGCGAACGCGGCGGCGAGCAGACGTTCGTCGGCCTCGCGGACGGCGGCGCACGACCACAGCACGACGTGGCGTTCGGCGAACGGATAGCGGTTCGCGGTCAGCGCCACGGCGCCGTCCGACCAGCGCGTCTCGTTGCGCAGGATCGTCTCGGCACGCGCGGTCCGGAACGCCGGACGTTCGAGCCCCGGACGCCCCGCGCGATCGGGCAACAGGATCGCCGCGGCCGGCGCGTCGAACACGACGACGTCCTTGCGGGCCGCGATGCGCGGCGGCTCGGCGTCCAACGCGCACAGCGCGAACGGGTCCGTGCGAGGGAGCTGCGGTTCCATCGGCCGATCGTCTTCGCGCCGCGCGCGGCTGCGCGCAAGCGTGCGTCGCGCACGCGGCGCGACGGTTTGCAGCGTCGATCGGGCGTCGATAGCCTTCGCCCGCTCTTCCGCCCTTTCGCCACGCACGACGTCACCGCCATTGAACATCGTCTTCTTCGGTAGCAGCGACTTCGCGATCCCGACCCTGCAGGCCATGGCCGCAGCGAAGTTGTCCCCGATGCTGGTCGTCACGAAGCCCGACGCGCCGCGCGGTCGCGGCAAGAAGATCTACCCCGCCGACGTCCGGATCGGCGCGGAGGAACTCGGGATGAAGGTGGCGCAGCCCGAGGACGTCAACGCGAAGGAGTTCTTGGACCAACTTCGCAAGTTGAAGCCGGACGTCGGCGTCGTCGTCAGCTTCGGCGTGATCCTCGGTCAGGAGCTGATCGACCTGCCGAAGAAGGGCTGCATCAACGCGCATGCGTCGCTGTTGCCGAAGTTCCGCGGCGCGGCGCCGATCGAGCACGCGATCCGCGCCGGCGAGAAGGAGACGGGGATCACGATCATGCGGATCGTCCAAGAGCTCGACGCCGGCGACGTTCTGCTGATGGACAAGACGCCGATCAGCCCGCGCGAGAACGCCGGACAGCTGCGCGAGCGGCTCGCGACGATGGCCGGCGCGTCGATCGTCGACGCGTTGAAGCGGATCAAGGCCGGCAAGGACACCTACGTTCCGCAGGACCACACGAAGGCGACGCGCGCGCCGAAGCTCGAAAAGGAGCACGGCCAGATCGTCTGGACGAAGCCGGCCGAGGACATCGACCTGCTCGTTCGCGCGTTCACCCCGCGACCCGGCGCGCAGACGCGGCTCGGTTCGAAGCGGTACATCGTCCTCGAGGGGCTCGTCGAGGAGGACCATTACGGCCTCGGCGACCCGGGCCGGATCCTGTCCGCCGGCGAAGAAGGGATCCGCGTCTGCACCGGCAAGTCGCTGTACCGGATCGTGCGGATCAAGCCGGAGAACGGCCGCAACATGTCGGCCGGCGAGTTCGTGCGCGGCCATCCGATGTCGCCCGACGCGCGACTCGGGTGAGCGCCGTTCCGGTGCCTCGCGGATGACGTCGGCGCGCCGGGTCGCGCTGCGCGCCCTGGTCGCCGTCGACACCGGGGAAGTCGAGCGGCTCGAGCCGGCGCTGCTTCTGCACGGACTCGACCGGCGCGACCGCGACCTCGCCGTCGAACTCGCGCGCGGCGTCGAACGGATGCGGCTGACGCTCGACTTCGTCGCCGAGCGCTACGTGACGACCGGGCTGCCGAAGCGTCCGTCGACGCGGGCGGCCCTGCGGATGGGCATCTATCAGTTGCTCTACCTCGCGCGCGTCCCGATCCGCGCGGCGGTCCACGAGTCGGTCGAGTTGGTCGACAAGGAACGCGGTTTCGTCAACGCCGTGCTGCGCCGGATCGCGGCCGCGATTCGTGAACCGGATCAGGTCGACGCCGCGAAGCCGACCGAACTGCTGCACGGCGCAGAGGGTCGCGTCCTGCGCTTCGAACGCCCCGAGCTGCCGGACCCGATCGATCGACCGGCGGCGTACCACGCGATCCGGCACGGGCTGCCGGCATTCGTCGTCGAACGTTGGGCGCGTCAGCACGGCATCGATGCGGCGATCGCAACGGCTGCGGCGTCGAGTCGTCCGCCGATCGTCGCGCTGCGCGTGCACGCACCGCGCGCGAACCGGACGGCGCTCGCCGAGCGACTGGCGACCGAGGGTGTGACGACGGCGCCGGCCGACCACGACGCCGTGCTGCTCTGGACCGGCGGTGGGTCGCCGTTCGAGTCCGGCGCGTTCCGCGACGGGTGGTTCGTCGCGCAGGATCCGACGGCGTTGCGCGCCGTCGAGGCGGTCGGCGCGCAGCCGGGCGAGACGGTCATCGACCTGTGTGCGGCGCCCGGGACGAAGACGACGTTCCTCGCCGCCGCCGTCGCGCCGAACGGACGCGTGCTGGCGCACGACGCAGACGCCGGTCGGACCGGTCGGATCGTCGAGAACGTCGCTCGCCTCGGACTGCGGGACGTCGTGACGCTGGTGCCGGACAAGGCGGACCTGCCGATCGCCGACCGGGCGCTGGTCGACGTCCCGTGCTCGAACACCGGAGTGCTCGCGCGCCGGCCCGAAGTGCGGCGGCGGCTGCGTCCCGAGACGTTCGCCGGACTCGCGCGGATCCAGGGGGAGCTGCTGCGGTTCGCGATCGCGCACGTCCGACCCGGCGGAACGGTCGTCTACTCGACCTGCAGCATCGAGCCCGAGGAGAACGAAGCCGTCGTCGCCGCGACGCTCGGCGAAGGCTGCGAGCTGGTGACGCAGCAATGCACGCTGCCGGTCGAACGGCAGCACGACGGTGGGTACCACGCTGTGCTGCGGATCCGGGCGTAAGCTCTCGCGCGATGGTCGAACCACGTTCCTCGCGCAGCAGTCGCGGCAGTCGTCCCGGCGCACGTCCGGCGCGTTCCTCGTCGTCTTCCGGTTCCAACCCCGCAGTGATGATCGGTGTCGGCGTCGGCGCCGTCGTGATCCTCGGTGCGGTCTTCTACTTCGCGAGCGGCGGGACCAAGTCGGGCGCCCCGGCGCAGACGCCGTCGGCGGCGCAAGCCCCCGCCGCACAGACGCCGCCGGCCGCGCAACCGGTCGCGTCGACACCGGCCGCCTCCGGTGCCGGCCGCGCCGGCAAGCCGGCGACGCAACCGGCGCCAGAGCCGAGTGCCGCGACGATGGCCGAGTGCGAGAAGCTGTACGAGCGCGCGAAGCAGCTCTGGAACCAGAGCCAGACGGCGCGCACGGCCGGAAACACCGACGAGTTCCGGCGCCTGATCCACGAGAGCTGGGACGTCTGCGAAACCCTGAGCGCGAAGGTTCGTCCGCAGATGGACTGGCTGGAGCACGCGGATCTCGAGGGCTGGGCCGTCCCGGGGTCGATCGTCGCGTTCGAACGGCGCCTGCTGGAGTGGCAGGAGCTGCGCACGAAGGTCAAGAAGGTCAAGCCGATCGATCGCGGCTGATCGTGACCGACGGCGGCGTGCGGATGCGGCTCGGCTACAACACGAACGGGTTGCAGAACCACCGGCTGGAGGACGCGATCGCGTTGCTCGCGGCCGAGGGATACGCGGCGATCGCGTGGACGCCGGACGTCATGCACCTCGATCCGTCGACGTGCACGGCGGCGATGGTCGCCGACGTCGCGCGACGTCTGGAGGACGCAGGACTGACACCGGTCGTCGAGACCGGGGCGCGCTTCCTGCTCGATCCGATGCGCAAGCACGAGCCGACGTTGATGACGCGCGATGCGTCGCTGCGCGAGCGACGCCTCGACTTCTATCACCATGCGGCGGCCGTCGGCCGCGACCTCGGGGCGTCGGTGCTGTCGTTCTGGACCGGCATCGATCGGGTCGGTGGTGGCGACGCGGCGGCGTGGATGTTGGACGGCATCGCGCAGACCTGCGATCTGGTCCGGCGCCACGGCCTCGTCCCGGCCCTGGAGCCCGAACCCGGAATGGCCGTCGCGACGGTCGCCGACTACGCGGCGGTCGTCGCGG
>JAEYTU010000408.1 GCA_023433825.1 Planctomycetota bacterium | reverse complement strand
GTCTGGTCCCGCTCGCCGACGTCCGGTTGACGCCGTCGCCGCGTGTCGTCGGACGCGTCAAGGACGACGCAGGCAATCCGCGCGCCGCCGTCGCCGTGATCCTGCAGGGTTGCGGCCTCGTGCTGCGTGCGTCGACGGATCTCTCCGGAGCGTTCACGTTCCGGGCGTTGATCGCTGGCAGCTATCACCTTCGGGTGCTGCCACACGATGGACTCCTCGGGCTGCGTCGCGAGGTTGCCGTGACGTCCGACGTCGACCTCGAACTCGATCTGGCGCCGGACGTCCCGCTGACGGTTCGCGTCGTCGACACCGAGTCGCGGCCGGTACCGCACGTGCACGTCGTCGCCGCGGCCGAGCACGACGACGCGCGGTCGCGCGGCAACACGAACGACGCCGGCGAAGTCACGCTGCGCGGGCTGCGCGACGGTCCGTTCGCGTTCGAAGTGCGCCGAACCGACGCGTTCGAGCCGGTCGCCGTCGTCGCGTTCGACGGCGATGCGCAGACGTTGACCGTGCGACCGTGATGCGCGGTCGCGGCGTTGCCGTTCCGGCGCCGTGACACGACGAACGTGCAGGTTCGCCCGCGCCGAGGCGCTGCGCGACGCGTCTGCGACGAGGCCGCGCACGCGCTCTATGGTGACGGGATGAGACGCTTCCTGTCCGCGCTGTTCGCGCTCTCGACCTCGTTGCTGCTCGGTTGCGGCCGCGACGAGCGGCAGACGGTCGTCCTCTACACATCGCTGAACGAACCGACGGCGCGCGCCGTGATCGACGTGTTCGAGAAGGAGACCGGGATCCACGTCGAACTGCAGGCCGACACCGAACGCGACAAGACCGTCGGGCTCGTGCAGTTGTTGATCGAGGAGAAGGGTCGTCCGCGCGCCGACGTGTTCTGGAACAGCGAGGCTGCGAACACCGTGCGGTTGCAGCGTCATGGCGTCCTCGAACGACTCGACCCGGCGCCGGCGGGCTCCGACCGCATTCCGGCGCGGTATCGCGACGCCGACGGCTGGTGGTTCGGATTCGCCGCGCGCGCACGCGTGCTGATCGTCAACACCGAACTCGTCCCCGCTTCGCAGCGACCGACGAGCATCTGGGACCTGATCGATCCGAAGTGGAAGGGGAAGGCCGGCTTCGTCCGGCCGGTGACCGGCACGACGCTGACGCACGTGACGGCGCTGTTCGAGCGGATCGGCGAGGCGGAGACCGAGCGGTTCCTCGCCGGTGTGATCGCGAACGAATGCCATCTGCCGGCGGGGAACGGCCGGCTCGCGCAGCTCGTCGGCAGCGGTGAGATCGCGTTCGGACTGACCGACTCCAGCGACTACCGACTGGTGCGCAACGAGGGCAAGCCGGTCGACGCGATCCTTCCGGATCAAGACGGCATCGGCACGCTGCTGATCCCGAACACGGTCGCACGCGTTCGCGGCGGACCGAACCCCGAGTCGGCGCGCAAGCTGATCGAGTTCCTGCTGTCGGACCGAGCGGAGGAGATCCTCGCGTTCCATCCGCGCGGCCACATTCCGCTGAAGCCCGGCGTCGAGCGTCCACCGGAAGTGCAGACACCGGGCGAGTTCGTCGCGATGGAGGTCGACCTGACGCGGGTCGGGTTGCTCGTCGAACAGCGCCTCGCCGAACTGAATCAGCGGTTCCGGTGAGGTTGACGCCGTTCCGAGTCGCGCTGGTCGCGACGGTCGCTCTCGGCGCGCTGCCGATCGCGCTCGCGAGCGTCGACATGCTGCGTGCACCGCTCGACGCATTGGCGGCACTCGCGGATCCGATCGCATGGGAACGGATCGGCGCCAGCTACGCGTTGCTCGCATTCGTGCTCGCCGTCGCGGTCCCGATCGGCGTCGTGCTGGCATGGTTGCTCGCGCGAACGGACTTGCCGTTTCGCCGCGTGCTCGCGGCGCTGCTCGTGTTGCCGCTGTTCCTGCCACCGTTGGTGCACGCGTTGACGTGGGCGACCGCGTTTCGGTTCGACGGGATGGCGGCGATCGTCGTCGTCCATGCGATGACGGCGACGCCGATCGTGATGCTGCTCGCGATGCGCTCGTTGCGTCAGGTCGGACGCGCGCGCCGCGAATCGGCGCTGCTGCTCGGGGGGCGTCGCGCGGCCGTGCTCGACGAGTTCCGACAGGCGATCCCCGGCGCACTCGCCGGTGCGGCGTTGGCGGCCGTGTTCGTCGTCGGTGACTTCGCGGTCGCGGACTTCCTGACGAGTGTCGGCGCGAAGTTCACCGTCGCCGCCGACTCGGTCTACGTGCACCACCAGGGGCTTCGCGGCGCGGCAGCGTTCGCCGTCGCGCTGCCGATCGCGCTGCCGTGCGCGGCATTCCTGTGGCTGACGCTGCGCCGGCGGAGCGGCGTCGGCGCGACGGTCGGCGCGCGGTTCGAGCCGGCGCCACCGGTGCCGCTGCGCCGCGCGAAGTGGCCGACGTTCGCCGCAGTCGCGTCGCTCGGCGTCGTCGTGTCGGCCGTGCCGTTCGGCGCGCTGGCCGTGCAGGCAGGATCGTTCGCGCGCGTCGTCGAACACGCCGGACGCGCACTCGACCGAATCGGCACGACGATGGCGATCGCCGCCGCCGCCGCGACGCTGATCGTCGCGATCGCGCTGCCGTTGGCGCTGCGCGCCGCACGCCGTCCGTCGATGGCACTCGACCTGCTGATCACCGCGCCGCTCGCGGTTCCGGCGCTGACGCTCGGGATCGGACTCGTGCGCACGTGGAACCACGCGCCGTTCGACGCGATCTACACCGGCCCGGCGATCGTCGTGCTCGCGGCTGCCGGTCGGTACCTCGCGTTCGGCTACCTACCGCTGGCCGACGCCGCAGCGCGCGTCGACCGATCGCTCGACGAAGCAGCGCGCGTCGCCGGCGGGGCGCCGTTCTCACGCTTCGCACGCGTGACCTGGCCGCTGATCCGCACGTCGGCGCTCGGTGCGTGGTGTGTCGCGTTCGCGTTCGCACTGCGCGAGACCGACGCCTCGGTGCTGCTGCGCGCCGGGCAGTCGTCGCTGACCTACCACCTGTACTCGCACGTCGTCTTCGCGCGCGAGGCCGACGTCGCGGCGATCGCACTCCTGGTGGCCGGCGCCGGCGTGCTGCCGCTCGCGGTCCACGTCGCCGTCGTTCGCACGGAGGTGCGGATCGCATGAACACCACCGGAACGGGTCTCGCGACGGCCGGTCTCGGCTACCGCCTCGGGCGAATGCAGCTCGTCGACGGTGTCGACCTGACCGTTGCGCCGGGCGAGCACCTCGCGGTCGTCGGACCGTCGGGCGCCGGGAAGACGACGCTTCTTCGGTGTCTCGCCGGCTTCGTGCGGCCGACCGCGGGCGCGGTGCGCTTCGGCGACGAGCCGTGGTCGAACGCGGCCGATGCATCGACGTTCGTCGAACCGGAGCACCGCCGGATCGGGATGATCGCGCAGGATCTCGCGCTCTGGCCGCACCTGACGGCGCGCGGCCACCTGACGCTGGCGCTGCGTTGGCGCGGCGTTCCGCATGCGCAGCGGACGCCGGCGGCGAACGATCTCCTCGCAACGGTCGGACTGGCCGAACGTGCCGACCACCGGCCGTCGCAGCTCTCCGGCGGCGAGTCGCAACGGCTGGCGCTCGCGCGCGCACTGGCCGGCGGCTCGCGCCTGCTGCTGCTCGACGAACCGCTGGCGAACCTCGACGTGCTGACGCGGTGCGCGATCGGCGAGCGGATCGTCGCGATCGCGGCGGCGCAGCACGCTGCCGTCGTGCACGTCACGCACGACCCCGACGACGTTCGTCGCTTCGCGCAACGGGTCGTCGTCATGGAGTCGGGCCGCGTCACGCAGGCCGGCGCGGTCGCGGCCGTCGCCGCAGCGCCGGCGACTCCGTTCGTCGCCGCGTTCTTCGCGCGCTGAATCCCCGTCGCGGGTCGACGAACTCTGTCCGTCAGTCGTGGACGAACGGCGCCGGCGCGCGCGGACCATTTTTCAGGAAGTTGTCGACGCCGATCCGCATGTCCTTCGTGCCGCAAACATCGCCGAACGCCTTCGTCTCGATCTCGATGCCGTCGGCCAGCGACCCGCGCGCGCCGTCGAGGATCGCCTTGCACAGGATCGCGTCGACCTTGCGACTCAGGTGACCGATGTCGACCGGCGGCAGCTCCGACGGAACGTCACGCAACGGCCCGGTCTCGATCTTCGGCCGCGGCCGTTTGCCGTCGGCGAGTTCGCGCGCGAGTTCGACCGCGCGTCCGACGAGATCGCCGTCGACCTCCTCGGAGATCAATCCCCATTCGAGCGCGTTCGCCGACGAGATCGGCTTGCCGGTGCGCAGCATGCGCGCCGCTCGCTCGAGTCCGATCAGTCGCGGCAGCCGCTGCGAGCCGCCGGCACCCGGGATGATCCCGAGGTTCGGTTCCGGCTGCGCGACGAAGACCTTCTGGCCGCGGCGCGCGATCCGCATCGTGCACGCCATCGCGAGTTCGTTGCCGCCGCCGAACGCGAGCCCGTTCATCGCGCAGACGATCGGCTTCTTCGCCGCGGCGACGAAGTCGACGACACGTTGCGACGCGCGCGACGTCGCCTCGCCCTGCGCGCGATCCTGGATCTTCGCGAGGAAGCCGACGTCGGCGCCCGACACGAACGCCTTCGCGCCGAACCCGGTCAGCACGACGCCGCGGATGCTGTCGTCCTTCTCGATCGCCGCGACCTTGTCGCGGATCTCGTCGAACACGCCCTGGTTCAGCGCATTCAGCACCTTCGGTCGGCGGATCGTCAGCACGGCGATGCCGTCGCGATCGACGCGCTGGACGACCGGGATCGCGAACGGCTTCGCCTCGACGCCGTGCATGCGGATGCACTTCGCGACCGGGAAGCCGGGGTTCTTCTGCGCATATGCCTCGACGAGCCGCAGCGCCTCGTCGGTGCCGAGTTCGTTCATGAATCGGAACGCCGGCTTCATGTCCAACGCGAGTTCGAGCGCCATGTCGAAGTCGCCGACCGTGATCAACCCGGCGTCGACGATCTCGCCGCACAGACCGAAGTACGCACCGCGCAACTCGTCGGTGATCTCGCGCGCCAGCTCCGGCGGAACGGCGACGTCCTCGCCGCGACCGGGCACGTCCCACGCGCGCTTCTCGGCGACGGCGTCCTTCAGCAGTTTCGGCGTGCCGAACCAGCCGTTGATCTTCGTCGTGTAGTTGTCGAGGCCGACGGCCGTGATCGGGTTGCCGCCGGTCAGGTTCATCGCCGTGAACGAACCGACCGTCATCCCGAGCGCCTTCGTCGCGACGGCGTCGATCTGCTTCGTCGTCGCGC
>JAEYTU010000396.1 GCA_023433825.1 Planctomycetota bacterium | reverse complement strand
CGTCCGACGTCATGGGTGCGAGCGTCATGGCCGATGCGATCGGCGCCGGTGTCCACGTGCATCGGTTCGGTCTGGACGAGGACGCCGAAGTTCGCGCCGAGGGGCTGCGCACGTCGCTCGCCGGGTCGCGGTTCACGCTCGTCATGCCGAAGGGCAAGGTCGACCTGCTGCTGCGGTTGCCGGGCGAGCACAACGTGCGGAACGCGCTCGCCGCGGCATCCGCGTCGCTCGCGCTCGGCGTCTCGGAATTGACCGTCACGTCGGCGCTCGAAGCCGTTCGTCCGGTCCGCGGCCGTCTCGAACTCGCCGGCACGGCCGGCGGCGTCTCGGTCTACGTCGACTACGCGCACACGCCGGACGCGCTGGAGAAGGTCTGCGCGGCGCTCGCGCGGCTGACGGCGCCGAACCGGTTGATCGTCGTCTTCGGCTGCGGTGGCGACCGCGATCGGACGAAGCGTCCGCTGATGACTCAGGCCGTCGCGCGCCACGCCGCGATCGCCGTCATGACCAGCGACAACCCGCGCTCGGAGGACCCCGAAGCGATCCTCGACGAGATGCAGAAGGGCCTCGTCGGCGCGAAGGCCGAGATCTTCCGCGTCGTCGATCGCGCGCAGGCGATCGAACTCGCCGTGCGCAAGGCCGAGCCCGGCGACACGGTGTTGCTCGCCGGCAAGGGACACGAGACCTATCAGGACCTCGGCGATCGGATCGTGCCGTTCGACGACGCACACGAAGGGCGTTGCGCGCTCGAACGTCGCTTCGGCGGACCGCCGTGGGGTCACCGATGAACGCGGCCTCGGTGTTCGACGTGGCGACGCTCGCCCACGTCTGCGCCGGTGTCGTGATTCGTTCGGGGGGCTCCTTCGACCGCGTGACGACCGACAGCCGCGACGTCCGTGCCGGCGACGCGTTCTTCGCACTGCGCGGCGACCGCGTCGACGGGCACGACTTCGTCGGCGCCGCGTTCGCGGCGGGCGCAGCCGGCGTCGTCGTCGAACGGTCACTCGCGCCGAACGTGCTGGCGGCAGCTCCGGCGAACGCATTCGTCGTGCAGGTCGCCGACGTCGTCGCCGCGCTGTCGGCGTTGGCCGCGGCGCATCGGCGCGTGCTACGCCGGATCCCGGTCGTCGCCGTGACCGGCTCGTGCGGCAAGACGACGACGAAGGACATGCTCGACTGGATCCTGCGCACGCGCGGAGCCGTCGTCGCGTCCGAGAAGTCGTTCAACAACCATCTCGGCGTGCCGCTGACGCTGCTGCGGCTGACCGAGCAGACGTCGGCTGCGGTCGTCGAGATCGGGACGAACGCGCCCGGCGAGATCGCGACGCTGACGGCGCTCGCGCAGCCCGACATCGCCGTCGTGACGTTGGTCGCGGCCAGCCATCTCGAAGGGCTCGGCAGCTTGGCCGGCGTCGCCAGCGAGAAGGGCGAGCTCGTCGCAGCGCTGCCGCGCGACGGACGGGCGATCCTGAACGGGGACGACGCGCGCGTTCGTGCGATGGCGGCGCGGACCGCTGCGCCGGCCGAGTTCGTGACGCTGCACGACGCCGACGCGGCCGGCTGGCGCGTGCGCGAGATCACACCGCAGTCGGCGGCGACGACCTTCGTCGTCGAGTGCGTCGCCGACGGCGCGCGTGCGACGGTCCGACTGCCCCGGCTCGGGCGGCACAACGTGCTCGACGCGACGCTCGCGCTGGCCGCCGCGCATGCGCTCGGCGTTCCGCTCGACGTCGGCGCGGCCGCGCTCGCGACGCTGCCGCCGACGCCGCGACGCTTGCAGGTGCACACGAGCGGCGGCGTCACGTGGCTCGACGACACCTACAACATGAACCCCGGCTCGGCCGCGGCGGCGCTGGCGGCGCTGGCCGAGCACCCCGGCACCGGCCGGCGGATCTTCGTCGCCGGCGAAATGCTCGAACTCGGCGCCGACGCGCAGCGCCTGCACGACGACGTCGGCCGCGCGGCCGCCGCAGCCGGTGTCGACGTTCTGCTGGCCGTCGGGCCGGGCACTTCCGCCCTCGCCGCCGGGGCCCGCTCCGCCGAACGCGACGTCGCCGTGCACACAGTCGCCGACGTCGATGCGGCGCTGGCGTGGCTGCGGGCGAACGTGCGCGCCGGCGATCGCGTCCTGCTGAAGGCTTCCCGTCGCGTCCGCCTCGAGCGCGTCGTCGACGGCATGCTTGCCACCGCGTCGCCCACCGCGTCGCCCGCCGTGCGGGCCGCGGACTAGCGGTGCTGTACTGGCTCGTCGAGACGTTCTTCGCCGGCATGCCCGGTGCCGGACTCGTCGCCTACACGTCGTTCCGCGCCGCGGCCGCCGCCGTGACGGCGTTCCTGATCGGACTGCTGTTCGGCAAGCCGGTCATCCGCTGGCTGTCGGGCGCCGGCATCGGCGAGAAGGTCGAGAAGACCGACTCGCAGCGACTCGCCGAGTTGAACCACGGCAAGCGCGGCACGCCGACGATGGGTGGGATCCTGATCGTCTTGGCGTTGCTCGTGTCCGGCGCCCTGTGGATGCGGTTCGACACGTTCAACCGCTTCTCGATCTGGGGACTCGTCCTGATCGCGTGGTTCGCCGGCGTCGGACTGCTCGACGACTGGATCAAACTGCGGGTCAAGGGACGGAAGGGACTGACGAGTCGTGAGAAGCAGGCGCTGTTGACGATCGGCGCCGTCGGGATCGCCGTCGCGCTGGTCCACGTCGCCGGACTCGAACGCGAGCACGGCGGTCCGAAGCTGTGGTTCCCGTTCTTCAAGGACGTCGGCATCGATCTGAGTGGCTTCGTCGGGATCCCGTTCGTGCTCGTCGCGATCGTCGTGCTGACCGGAACGGCGAACGCGGTCAACCTGACCGACGGAATGGATGGACTCGCGACCGGCTGCACGGTGTTCGCGGCGATCGCGTTCGCAGGCATCTGCTACTTCGTCGGACACGAACGTCTGTCCGAGTACCTGCTCGTCCGACACGTCGCTGGCAGCGCGGAATTGACCGTTCTGATGGGCGCCTTGGCGGGTGCATGCCTCGCATTCCTCTGGTACAACGCCGCGCCGGCGCTCGTCTTCATGGGCGACGTCGGCAGCCTCGCCCTGGGAGGGGCGCTCGGCTACGCGGCTCTGGTCAGCAGGACCGAACTGGTCCTGGTCGTCGTCGGTGGTGTGTTCGTCGCAGAGGCGGTCTCGGTGATGCTGCAGGTCCTGTCGTTCAAGACGACTGGGAAGCGCGTGCTGCGTTGTGCGCCGCTGCACCACCACTTCCAGTTCGGCGGCATGCCGGAGACGCGGATCGTCGCGCGCTTCTGGATCGTCGCCGGGCTGCTCGCGCTCAGCAGCCTCGCGCTGTTCAAGGTCCGCTGATGGCTGCGACCGAGTCCTACGCCGAACGCTCCACTGGTCGTCGCCGGACGTTCCTGTCGGAAGTCGACTGGATGATGGCGGCCGTCGTCTCGCTGTGCTGTCTCGGCATGGCGATGGCGGTTTCGATCCAAGGCGTGACCGACGGTGGTCCGTTGCTCGCGATGAAATCGCAGGCCGGCAAGCTGCTCGTCGGCTTGTTCGCGTTCCTGATCGCCGCGCTGGTGCCGCTCGACAAGCTGCGGCGGATCGCGCTGCCGGCGTTCGTCGCGTTCCTCGTGCTGTGCTTCTGGGTCGCGATCTTCGAACGCGACACGAAGGGCGCATCGCGCTGGCTGCGGATCGGCAGCTTCTCGCTGCAGCCGGTCGAACCGGCGCGGTTCCTGCTGCTGATCGTCGCGGCGCGATTGCTCGCCGACGCCGGCGCGGCCGTGCATCGCTTCCGCACCGGGTTCCTGCCGGTCATGTGCGCCGCCGCGGCACTCGCGGCGCCACTGCTGCTGCAACCCGACGTCGGCAACGCCGTGTTCTCGGTCACGCTGGTCGCCGTGCTGGCGCTCGTCGCCGGCGTTCGGTTCCGGTGGTTCGCGCTGCTCGCGGTGCCCGGCGTCGTGCTGATCGTCGTGTCGATGCTGCATCACGACCACGTCAGCACGCGACTCGCCGCGTTCTTCTCCGGCAAGCACCCCGACCAAGTCGCGCACTCGATCACGGCGATCGGCTCGGGCGGCTGGCTCGGCACCGGACTCGGCAACGGGTGGATGAAGATGGGCTTCGTCCCCGAACCGAAGAACGACTTCGTCTTCGCGATGCTCGGCGAGGAACTCGGACTGCTCGGATCGTTCGTCGTGCTGGCGCTCTACACGACGTTCGGCTGGGCCGGCATGAAGCTCGCGCTGCGCGTCGAGGATCCGTTCCGGCGTTTGGTCGTCGTCGGGTTCACGCTCGCGATCTGTCTGCAAGCGCTGATCAACCTCTTCGTCGTCACGGGACTCGGACCGGCGAAGGGCATCGACCTGCCGTTCGTCAGTTCGGGCGGCACCGGCCTCGCCATGGCCATGGCGGGCGTCGGCATCATCGGCAACGCGGCGCGCAGCGATCGCTCGGGCGGCGCCACGCGGTACGAACTCGCATCACGCCATCGCGCACCAAGCTCTCGAAACAGTAGGGATCTCTGATGGGCCAACTCGAACGCTACGGACTCTATGTCCTCTGTCTCGTCATCTTCCTGATCCTCGGCGTCGCGATCTGGGGCGAGGATCCCGCACTGGCGCAGGCGCGGAATGCGGGAGCACCGGTCGTCCTCGACATCGACGGTCGCGCCGAGGATCGACGCGCACGCGAAGTCGACGCCAAGCCGCTGCCGCCGGTCACGGAGGCCGAGGATCCGCTCGCGAAGATCCCGAAGATCCTCTTCGATTCGGAGGGCGGCACGGACGTCGTGATTCCCACGCCCACGCCAGAATCCGAGCGCCAACAGCCTCCGACGCCGACGCCGGTCGCGCTGGCGCGGACGCACACGATCAAGGACGGCGACACGATCGAAGCTCTCGCGCGCCACTACTACGGCGACATCGCGGCCGTCGCCGACATCAAGAAGGCGAACCCCGACGTCGACGAGAAGCGGTTGAAGCTCGGCGCCAAGCTGCAGCTTCCCGAACGCGCCGCGAAGGTCGCCGCCGAACGCGCACCGGAGCGCGCACCGGTCGCGGGCGATCGCAAGCCGACGGCCTCGGCCGAGGGCGCCTACGTCGTCAAGCCGAACGACACGCTCGAGAAGATCGCGAAGAAGATGTACGGCGACATCGGCTACATCGAGGCGATCCGCGTTCGCAACAGCATCCGTGACGACCGTTCGCTCGGCATCAAGCAGGAGCTGATCCTGCCGAAGCTGCGCGCGCCGAAGCCGACGACCGACAAGTCCTGAACCGGCGCACGGCGCCAGGCGAACGGATCGATGCGACGCGTATGCCTCGTCAGCAGCGGCACCGGCGGGCACTTGTTGCCGGCCGTCGTGTTGGCGCAGGCATTCCAGGAGGCCGGCGACGAACCGCTGCTGTGCACGGC
>JAEYTU010000395.1 GCA_023433825.1 Planctomycetota bacterium | reverse complement strand
GGTCATGGTCGGTGGCGCCGGGTTCATGTTCAGCGGGCTCACCGGGTCGGTCCCGGCAATCCTCGCCGTCGTCGCGAAGACCGTCGTCGAAGCCGTGATGCTGACCCGAGCGCGCCGCGCCGTGCCCCCACCGCTGCCGAACGTCGACTGACGGCGCCTGTGGCGCCCGCGTCACCCGTCGCGATCGTCGTCGCGCAACGTCGCGCCGCGTTTCAGCGCCCGTTCGCCGAACCGCGCGCGCACGGCGTCGATCGCACCGAGCAGCGCGTCGTTCGGTCGTGTTCGCGGTTCGAACAGCGAATGCTGCGCCGGTCGCCCGGCCGGCTGCAGGTCGGCGGCCGTCACGCCGAGCAGTCGAACGCGCAACCCGCGGGACCACTGCGTGCGCAGCAGCGTCATCGCGGCGGCGTGGATCGCGAGATCGTCGTGCGTCGGTGCCGGCAACTTCGTCTGCCGCGTCGTCGTCGCGAAGTCGGGCGTGCGCAGCTTCAACCGGATCGTCCGCGCGTCGGTGCCGGCGACGCGCAGCCGCCTGCCGACGCGTTCCGACAGATCCAGCAGCACGGCGCCGCAGTCGTCGAGCGTCGTCAGGTCGGTGACGAACGTCGTCTCGTGGCCGATCGACTTCGCCTCGCGATCGGGTTCGACGCTGCGCGGATCGATGCCGTGCGCGAGCGACAGGAAGTGCTCACCTCCGGCCGCGCCGAACAGCTGCGTCGCCTGTGCCGGCGACAGTCGCTGCACTTCGCCGATCGTCGCGAGCCCGTTCCGCGCGCAGACGTCCTGGACGACCGGACCGGCCCCCCACAGACACCGCACCGGGAGCGGCGCCAGGAACTCGCGCTCGGTCCCCGCCTCGACGACGACGAGGCCTTCGGGTTTGCGCAGGTCGGACGCGACCTTCGCGACGAACTTCACCGACGCGACGCCGACCGACACGGTCAGTTGGAGTTCGTCGCGAACGCGCTGCTGGATCGCGCGGGCGATCGTCACGGCGTCGCCGAACAGCCGTTCGCTGCCGCGCACGTCGAGGAACGCCTCGTCGAGCGACAGCGGTTCGACGAGTGGCGTGTAGCTCGCGAAGATCGCCTGCACCTGCGCGCTGACGGCCGCGTAGACGTCCATTCGCGGCAGCAGGAACACGCCGTGCGGGCACAGTCGTCGCGCGACCGTTCCCGGCATCGCCGAACGCACGCCGAACTTGCGCGCCTCGTACGACGCCGTCGAGACGACGCTGCGTGGTCCGTCGCCGCCGACGACGACCGGCTTGCCGCGCAGCTCCGGGCGATCGCGCTGCTCGATCGCCGCGTAGAACGCGTCCATGTCGGCGTGCAGGATCAAAAGCGCTCCCGGTGCAGGACAGACGCGAGCGGGCGACGCGTGCGACGCGGCGCCGTGACCGGCAGTTCGTCGGATGCGTAGCCGGTCGGGACGACGATCAGCGGGACGTAGCGGCGCGGGATGCCGAGCACGCTTCGCACGCGGCGGTCGTCGAACCCTTCCATCGGAACGGCGTCGAGACCGGCCGCGCGCGCGGCGAGCAGGTACGTCATCGCCATCAACCCGGCCTGCTTGCCGAGCCACGCGCGACGCGCGACGGCGGGTATCGACGGCACCGGGCGGAACCAGCGGACGAACGGTGGCAACAGCGCCTTCCACAGCCAGCCGATGCCGAGCGGTCCGGTCCGAAACGCCAGCGGCACGACGCGACGCATGCGTGCCGCGTAGGCAGCGTCGATCGCGCCGGCGTCGAGGTCGGCCTGCAGCGAGTCGGCATGCGTGCGTGCGACATCGCGATCGCCGACGAAGACGGCGACGACCGGAGCCACCTCGACGGCGCGTTGATCCATGCAGGCAGCCGCCAAGCGGCGGCGCGTCGCCGGGTCGGTCACGACGACGACGTGTGTCGGCTGCAGGTTGTAGCCACTCGGCGCGAGGCGGGCGCAGTCGACGAGACGCGCGACGAGTTCGTCGGACGGCGCCCTTGGCGAAAACCGACGGACCGAGCGGCGCGATCGGACGAGGGCTTCGAACGCGTCGAGCGTCGCGAGCGCGGCGAGCGGATCAGGCGTTGCGGTCATCGAGGATCGTCCGCACGGTCGCGGCGAGCGTCGCGACGCTGAACGGCTTCTGCAGGAATCGGCCGACCGCCGGCCGGCCAGCGGCATCGAGCGCGAGGACTTCGTTGTAGCCCGACACGAACAGGATCTTCAGCTGCGGGCGGCGCTGCAGCAGTTGGGCCGCGAGTTCCGGCCCGCTCGACTGCGGCAGCACGACGTCGGTCACGAGCAAGTGGATCGGCGCCGTCGTGCGCGCTTCGAGCGCGAGTGCGTCGTCGACCGTCGCGGCTTCGAGCACGTGATAGCCGGCGCCGCGCAGCGCACGAACGGCGACCTCGGCGACCTGCGCCTCGTCCTCGACCAGCAGGATCGTCTCGCTGCCGCGCGGGCGCTTCGTCGTCGGCGGCGCCTCCGTTTCGACGGCCTCCTCGAGCGCGCGCGGCAACGCCAAAACGACTTCGGTGCCGTGACCCGGTTCGCTGTGCAGCGACAGGTCGCCGCCGTGCTGGCGCAGGATCCCGTAGCTCGTCGACAGCCCGAGGCCGGTGCCTTCGGCCTTCGTCGTGAAGAACGGGTCGAACGCGCGCCGCCGCGTCGCCTCGTCCATCCCGATGCCGGTGTCCTTGACGACGATGCAGGTCCGATCGCCGGCGTCGGCGACCTTCGTCTGCAAGGTCAGCGTGCCGCCGTTCGGCATCGCGTCGCGCGCATTGATCGCCAGGTTCAGCAGGACCTGCTCGATCTGTGCCTTGTCGACGCGAACGCGCCCGACCTCGCCGCTGAGCTGCGTGACGACGCGGACGCGCTCGCCGAGGACGCGCCGCAGCATTCGATCGGCGCCGAGGACGAGGTCGTTCAGGTCCTCGACCGTGAAGCGCAGCACCTGCTTCCGTGCGAGCACCAACAACTGCCGCGTCAGCGACGACGCCCGTTCGGCGGCCAGCCGGATGTTCTCGAACGACGTGTGGAACTCGGGCGCGAGCGGTCCGTCGGTCGCCAGTTCGACTTCGCCGAGGATCACCGTCAGCAGGTTGTTGAAGTCGTGCGCGATGCCGCCGGCGAGGCGGCCGAGGCTCTCCATCTTCTGCGCGTGCAGCAACTGCGCCTGCAGTCGCCGACTCTCGTCGACGTCCATACTGGTGCCGACGATTCGGATCGGCTTGTTCTTCGCGTCGCAGATCGCGCGGCCTTTGACCTGTCGCCAGCGCGGCTGACCGTCCTTGCCGAGCACACGAACGTCGAGCGCGATCCGTGGCTCGGGCTCGCCGCACTCGAGAGCGCGACGGATCGCCCGCGCGACGACGGCGCGGTCCTCGTCGACGAATCGGCTCAGTGCCTCGTCGATCGTCCCGACGAACATCGGATCCAGCGCGCCGGTCTCGTCGGCCGTCCGGTCCGACCACGTCACGCGGTCCGTCGACGGTTCGTACGACCAGATCCCGAGTGGGGCCGCCGACAGCGCCAGGCGGAGCTGTTGATCGCGTTCGCGAAGTTCGGCCGTCGCGACGTGCGTGTCGGTGACGTCGCGCGTCGTGACCGCGATCCCGTCGGCGGCCGGCGTGACCTGGTGACGCAGCCACTTCGCACGGATCGACGGATCGTCGACGGCGAACTCCTCCTCGAACGGCGCGCCACCGTCGGCGACGACCGCGAAGCGCGGCATGAACGCTTCGAGCATCGGGCCGGCGAACAACTGGCGCAGCCCACTGCCGACCAGCGTCTCGCGCGTTCGGCCGAGCAGCCGTTCGGCGTTGCGGTTCGCGTAGACGATCGCGAAGTCGACGATCCGGCCGAGCACGTTGCGGATCGGTCGCATCAGCAGGAACGAGTCGAGGCCACCCTCGGCGGCGGCGCGAAAGCGTTCTTCGCTGGCGCGAAGTTCGCGCTCGACGTGCACGAGATCGGAGAGGTCGGTCATCGCGCCGAGCATCCGGATCGTGCGACCGGCTTCGTCGTGACACAGGAACGCGCGGTCCGCGACGTGCGCATACCGGCCGTCGGCGCGACGGAATCGGTACTCGCAGATCCAGGTCTCGTCACCGCGCGCGACGGCGGCGTCGAAGCTCTTCATGACGGCCTCGCGGTCGTCGGGATGGACGCACCCGACCCACCAGTCCTTCGTGTCGCCCACCGGCTCGGGACCGTAGATCTGCTGGTAGGCGTCGTTGCGCCAGACCTTCCCGGTCGTGAAGTCGAGGTCGTAGATCGCATCGCGCGTCGCGCGGGCGAGCAGCAGGAATCGTTCGGCGGCTTGTTCGTGCGCTGCGGCTGCCGGATCGGCGGCGTCGCGGCCCTTCCCCGGCGTGGACTCGTTCATCGACGGTGACTCCGTTGCTTGCCCACGGCGCAGGGTGCTACCGGAGGATCGACGGCGGCGTCAAGCAACGCCGAACCGATTCCGGCGACTCAACGACCGGTCGCGAACGCGAATCCGCGTGCGCGAGGCAGCGGTTGCCGTTCGAGGATGCGAACCGACGCGGTGGCCGGGTCGAAGCTGGCGACGACGACGGCGTCCTCGCCCGGACATGCGACGAGCAGGATCTGCGTTCCGGGGACGAACGCGAGCGACACCGGACCGAGCGACATCGGATGCGGACGTGCCGCGCCGAGGTGGCCGTCGGCGTCGAGGCGATGAACGGCGACGGTCGGCGTCGCATCGTGCGCGATCAGCAGGTGCTGGCCGCGAGCGTCGACGGCCAGCGCGACCGGACGCGATGCAACCGCAGCCACGCCGAGGATCGACAGGCGGCCGTCGGCGGCGACCCCGAAGCGCGTGATCGTCGCGTCGCCGCGATTTGCGACGTAGATCCGGCGGCCGCCTGGAGCGAACGCGACGGCGACCGGATCGGCGCCGCACCGCGCTGCGTCGACGTGGCGCAGACCGCCGGTGGGTTCGCGACGCAAGAGCGTCAGCGTCGGTGGCTCGGCCCCGACGACGGCGATCCACGTTCCGCCGGGGTCGGCCGCCATCACGCGCGGCTCGACGGCGAGCGGCAGGCGGGCGCGTTCCGACACGTGCGAGCCGACGACGGCGAGTGCGACGAGTTCGCTTCGTCCGCGGTCGGCGACGAACGCCGAATCGC
>JAEYTU010000392.1 GCA_023433825.1 Planctomycetota bacterium | reverse complement strand
TCGACGCTGCGATCGGTCTCGCCGGAATGCGGAACGCCGCCGTCGAACTCGGCTTCACCGGCGATCACCCGATCACCGTCGAGGAGGTCCTGCATCTCGATCCCGACGTCCTGCTGGTCGGCGTCGACACCGGGTCCGAGCAGGACACGTCGGCGGCGATGCTGCGGACGACGCCGGTGCTCGCCGAGCTGCGCGCCGTGCGCCAACAGCGGATCGTCAGCCTGCACCGCAGCTACGCGTCGAGCGCGTCGCAGGAACTCGTGACGGCGGCGGAACGCCTCGCCGCGGCCGTCGACGCATTCGCGAGCGAACGCGGCCGATGACGCGCGCGGGCAAGACATTGGTGTGGGCCACGCTGCTGGTCGCGGCGGCCGTCGTGCTCGTCTTCCTGCAGGCGATGTACGGGCCGACGCGCAGCTTCACGGCAGACGAGACATGGGGCGCGATCGCAGAGCGCTTCGGGGTCCGTGGCACCGACGACGCGTTCGTGAAGACGGCCGTCGGCCTGCGCATGGACCGTGCGCTGACCGCCGCCGCCGTCGGCGCGTCGCTCGCGCTCGCCGGCGCGCTGTTGCAGGGGTTGTTCCGCAACGCGCTGGCGTCGCCGTCGTTGATCGGCGTCACGAGCGGCGCGGGGCTCGGTGCCGTGATGGCGATCCTCGCACTCGGAAGCCACGGCGCGGGGCTGACGCTGATGGCCGGCGGTGCGGCCCCATACCTCGTCGTCGGGGGTGCGTTCGTCGGCGCGCTGGCGGTGACGACGTTCGTCCTCGTGCTAGCGACGCGCGGCGGCGCCGTCTCGGTGCCGGCACTGCTCCTGATCGGCGTCGCGGTCAATGCGTGCGTCGGCGGGATGCTGGCTGCGATCCAAGCGCTCGTCCTGCCCGACTACGAAGTGTCGCGCGCGATCCTGGCGTGGTCGTTCGGCTCACTCGACGACCGCCAACCGTGGCAGGTCGGACTGTCGGCGGTCGGCCTCGTCGTCGCGCTGGCGATCGTTCCGTGGGTCGCGGTCGAACTCGACCTGTTCGCCGGCGGTGAGGAGGACGCGGCGGCGCTGGGCGTCTCGACGCGGCGGACGAAGGTCCTCGTCGTCGTCGCCGCGACGGCGGCAACGGCCTGCGCGACCGCAGTGGCCGGGCAGATCGCGTTCATCGGCCTCGTCGTGCCGCACCTCGTCCGCACACTGACCGGCACGTCGCATCGCTCGTTGCTGTGGCTCGCGCCGCCGTGTGGCGCCGTGCTGTTGCTCGGACTGGATCTCGCGCAACTGTTGCTCGTCGGACGCCGCGCGCTGCCGCCGGGCGTCGTCACGGCGCTGCTCGGGGGACCGTTCTTCCTGTTCCTGCTGCTGCGCAGCCGGCGTGGAGCGCTCGGATGGTGACGCTGCTGTCCGGCATGGGCCTCGTCTACGGGTATGGCGACGGCGGTGGCGGCGGCAGTGGCAGTGGCGTCGCCGCGCGCGCGGTCGACGGCGTCGACTTCACGCTCGACCGCGGCGAGCTGGTCTGCGTGATCGGCCCGAACGGTGCGGGCAAGAGCACATTGCTGAAGCTGCTCGCCGGCCTGCGCACGCCACAGGTCGGCGCCGTGACGACCGGCAACGGGATCCCGCTGACGCGACTGACCGACCGCGAACGCGCGCGCCACGTCGCCGTCGTTCCGCAGCAGCTCGCAGCGCTGCCCGACACGACGGTCGAGCACTTCGTCGAGGGCGGGCGCTATGCGCACCTTCGTCTGTTCGGCGGCGTGACGCGCGCCGATCACGCTGCCGTCGAGACGGCGCTCCGCGCGACCGAGTCGACCGAGCTGCGGCACCGCTTCCTGGCCGAACTGTCCGGCGGGGAACGTCAGCGCGCGCTCGTCGCACGCGCGCTCGCGCAGCAGTCCGACGCGATCCTCTGCGACGAACCGACGGCGGCGCTCGATCTCGCCCACCAGATCGAGGTCTTGGAGCTGCTGGCACGGACGACGTGCGACCGACGCGGCGTGCTCGTCGTCACGCACGATCTGAACCTCGCGAGCCAGTTCGCGACGCGTGTCGTGTTGCTCGAACGCGGTCGCGTCGTCGCGAACGGTGCGCCGGCCGATGTGCTGCGCGAGGACGTGCTGCGTCACGTCTACGGGGATCGCATTCACTGCGGGACGTTCCCGACGCGCGCCGACGGCAGCGCGGGGTCGCCGCTCGTCGTTGCGTGGCGCGGTCGCGGCAGCAGGCTCGACGCGCCGCGACCGACCCGCGAAGGTGACTGACATGGCCCCCGCACAACGAAGCGAGGTCGATGCAGCGATCGTCGTCCCACCGCGCCTGAAGCGCGGCGACCGCGTCGCGATCGTCGCTCCGTCCGGACCCGTTCCGAAGGCGCCGTTCGAAGCCGGGCTCGCGATCCTGCGCAGTCGCTACGACGTCGTGTTCGACCCGTCGATCTTCGCGCGCGACGGCTACCTCGCCGGCAGCGACGACCGGCGCATCGACGAACTGCACGAACGCTTCGGCTGTCCCGACGTCAAGGCGATCTTCTGCGCGCGCGGCGGCTATGGGCTGACCCGGATCCTGCCGCGCCTCGACCCGCGTGCGCTGCGAATGCGGCCGAAGCCGATCGTCGGGTTCTCCGACGTGACGGCGCTCCTGTGGTGGAGTGCGTTCGTCGCCGGCGTTCGTCCGGTGCACGGACCGGTCGTCACGCAGTTCGACAAGCTGCCGACGGCGCAGGTCGAGTGGTTGTTCGCGATGCTCGAGGAGCCGACGCCGAAGCTGATGCCGGCGGCGCTCGAACGGCTCGAACCGCGCGGGGATGGGCGCGCCGTCGAAGGCCCACTCGTCGGCGGCAACCTGGAGGTCGTCACGCGGCTGATCGGGACGCCGACCTGGCGGCCGCCGCGCGGTGCGTTGTGGCTGCTGGAGGACGTCGGCGAGCTGCCGTACCGGATCGACCGGAGCCTGACGCATCTGCGAGATGCCGGCGCGTTCGCATCGGCGGTCGGGATCGGTTTCGGCGACTTCACCGACTGCGAATCGAAGGACGGCGCACCGCTGTCGTCGGCAGCCGTGCTGGCCGAGCGCGCGGCCGCGTTCGGTGTGCCTAGTTGGCGTTCGGTGCCGTTCGGTCACGGCGCGCGGAACTGGGCGTGGCCGTTCGGTGCGCGAGCGCGAGTGGATGCGGAAGCGCGCGGTGTGACGCTGCTCGAAGGCGCGGTTCGGTAGGCGGGAGGGCGAGAGAGTTTCTCGGAGGCGGTGCGACCCCTTTTCGCGGTTGCGGGCACAGACGATCGCTCGCGGTTGCCGATCGGAGGCGAATGGCGCCTGGCCCGACGACGCGAGAAGCGACCACATCCGAACCGGCACCGGCCGAGCCCGACTGGTTCGAGCAACTGCCGCAAGCCGAGCAACAGCGGTTGATTCGCCGCTGGGAGGCAAAGGAGCACCACCAAGGCGAGGACCCCGCCCGCACGCGCGCGCTGCGCACCGAGTCGATCCGGAACGGCGCGATCACGCTGGCGATCGCGATCGGCGCGACGTCGTTCTGGACGAGTT
>JAEYTU010000373.1 GCA_023433825.1 Planctomycetota bacterium | reverse complement strand
TCGCGAACGCATACGGACCACTCGTCGCGACGAGCCGCTCCGGCCCCGCGGCCAGCCGATGCAGCGCCAGTTCGGCGTCGTTGCCGGTCTGCAGCGCGGCGCCGATCTGCGCGCGTTCGGCACTCGCCGACGTGAACGCGCCGTTCAAGACGACGACGCGGCCCGACGCCCTGTCGACGATCGGTTGCGGGGACGCAGGATCGGTGATCGTCAGTCGCGCGATCCCGAGCCACCAATCGCCGGCCACGACCCGGCGGCGGTCGTCGGGACCGCGCCACGCCATCGTCGCCAGCGCGGCGTCGACGGTGCGCGTCGCCGCGGCGTCGTCCTGGCCACGGCGACTCAGGAACGATCGCCGGACGCCGAGGATGCCGCACACGCGCGGCAGCGTAGCGACGTCACGGGAGCCGCTGCAGCAGGAACAAGTGCCAGCCGAGCAGCAGCAGGTAGCCGCCGAGCACGAAGCCGATCCCGATCCGCGCGGCTCGGAAGTTCTTCGTGATCGTCAGCACGCCGACGCAGACTCCGATGCCGGCGGACTTCAGCAGCAGGAACGGCCAGACGCCGAACTGCAGCACCATGTCGACGAGCGGGTTCAGCTCGCGACCGCCGTAGGACAGGAACAGGATCGTGAAGAACGCGTCGAGCACGTTCAGCGCCACGATCGCCGTCACGCCGACGAACAGCAGGGTTCCGTGTTGGTCGACGAAGGCGCCGTCGTTCTCGTCGCCGCGGCGGCCGCCCCGTCTCCGACCGCCGAAGAACGTGTACCGCGACAGCATCGGCGTCGGCCGACGCCGGCGATCGCCTCCGGCGCGATCGTCCCATCCCAACGGAATCCCGACCGGCATCGACGGCAGAACGGTGCTCTCACTCATCGAGCGAGTCTACCCCGCGGTTTCGGGCCCGGCCGGCGCGGCTTCTCGATCAGCGGCCGTGCGGGCGCGGCGTCGCGACGACGCGCACCGACGTCCCGTCGGCGAGCCGGTAGCCGTCGGCGAGGAATCGCGGATCCGGATCGGTCGCATCGAGAACGCGTTCGACCAGTGCGAACGCGTCGAGCGCCGCCGCGTCGAGCGGCGCCGGACGGCCGTCGACGAACAGGACCGGGGCTGCGGTGCCGGCTCGCGTCACGGCCCGCGTCGTCGCTCCGCGCACGACGAACGTCCGATGCCCGGTCGCGCGATCGAACGCGACCTCGCCGGCGATCCGTTCGCCGCCGGCCGTCGTGATCTCGATCGTCCCGACGAACGTGGCGGCACGGTGCAACGGCGTCGGCGGCGCGTCGGCGCAGGCCGTCAGGCAGAGCACGGCCAGCGAGCCGGCGACGCGCGCGTTCGATGCGGTCATCCGCGCGATCGTCGCCGCGAGCGGCGTCGCGAGCCATCGCATCGTCGTCGCCGCGTTCGTCTGCGTGCTCGGTGACGCGATCGCGATCCGCAGGCCGACGTTGCCCGGCTCCGACGGATCCGCGAAAACGCCGCCGTGCCGCTCCCCGAACTCCGCCTGAAGATCCGCGTCCACGGTCGTCATCCGTGGTTCTTCCGCAAGATGATCCAGAAGCCGGACGAACGGATCGCACCCGGTTCGGCAGTCACCGTCGTGGATCGCAGCGGCGCGGCCGTCGGCACCGGCTTCTACAACCCGCACACCGAGCTCGCGCTGCGGATGCTCGCGCGCGAGACCGTCGACGACGTCGAGGCGTTCCTGCTGCGCCGCCTGCACGACGCCGTCGCGCTGCGCGAGAAGGTGCTGCGCCTGCCCGACGTCACGAACGGCTACCGACTCGTCCACGGCGAAGGCGACGGGTTTCCCGGCCTCGTGCTCGACCGACTCGGCGATGCCGTCGTCGCGCAGGTTCGTTCGCTGGCGATGGCCGACCGGATGGAGGCGATCGGGCACTGGTTGAAGGTGCGCGAGCCGAAGCTGCGCCTCGTGCTGACCGTCGACGAGGAGTCGCGCAAGCACGAGAGCATCGAGCGGCCGCCGCGGCCGCAGCCGTTCTCGACCGAGGTCGTCGAGCACGGGATCCGCTTCACGGTGTCCCCGGGAACCGGTCACAAGACCGGCTTCTTCGCCGATCAGCGCGACAACCGGCGCCGGTTCGGTGAACTGGCGCGCGGACGTGACGTCCTCGACCTGTTCTGCAACGCCGGCGGATTCGCGCTGGCGGCGGCGCGCGGCGGTGCGAAGTCGGTGTTCGCGGCCGACCTCGACGAAGCGGCGGTCGCGCAGACGATCGCCAACGCGAAGCGCAATGCGCTGCCGGTGCGCGCCGAGCAGCACGACGCATTCGACCTGCTGCGCGAGATCCCGGTCGGCCGGTACGACGCGATCGTCGTCGACCCGCCGAAGTGGGCGCTCGGTCGCACGGCCGTGCCGGCCGCGCTCGATCGGTATCGCGACGTCAATCGGCTGGCGTTCGAGAAGGTCGCCGGCGGTGGCTTGGTCGTGACGTGCTCGTGCTCCGGCGCGCTGCCGGAGAGCCTGTTCCTGAAGACGCTCGCCGAGGCGGCGGCGCAGGCCGGCCGTGACGCGACGATCGTCGCGATGACCGGCGCCGGGCCCGATCACCCGGTCGCGCTCGAGTGCCCGGAGACGCGGTATCTGAAGTGCGCGTTCGTGCTCGTGCGGTGACGCGTCAGCCGCGCAGTTCGGCGCCGATCTCGGCGGCGGCGGCGCGAATGCGCGCGAGCACTTGTTCGCCGTCGGTCGCCGACAGCGTGCGTTCGTCGGAGCCGAGCGTGACCGTGAAGTTCAGGCTCTTGCGTCCCGGCGCGATCCCTTCGCCGCGGTAGACCTCGAACAGCGTCACGTCGCGGACCAGCGCGCCGCCGCTGCGCCGGAGCAGTGCGACGACGTCCTTGACCTGCGTCGATTCGGCGACCAGCAGCGCGACGTCGACCGGCTGCGACGGGAATCGCGCGATCGGCCGCATTCGTTCGTCGTCCTCGGGACCGGCGAGCCACGCGCGAACGTCGAGCGACGCCAGCGCCGCGTTCGTCCCGATGCCGAGGTTGGCCGCGACGGCCGGATGCAGCGCACCGACGGCGCCGACGACGCGACCCTCGCGTTCGATCGCGACCGTGCGCCCCGGGTGGAACCACGGTTGGTCGGCGTCGACGAACGTTCGGTGCATGGTCACACCGCGCGCGAAACGCGAGAGCACCGCCTCGATGCCGCTGCGCAGTTCGGGGTAGGCCGGCGCCGCGCCGTCGCGGCGCAACCAGACGAAGGCGATCTCGCGCGTCTCGTGCGGGAGTTGGTGCGCGTCGCGGCGCGACGGGTCGTACCCCTTGCCGTGCTCGACGAAGCGGACCTCGGGCGCGACGCGTAACCCCGGCGCCGCAGCCGCGAGCGTGCTCGGCAGGACGTGGCGGCGAATGCACGCGAGCTCGGGCGCGACCGGGTTCGACGTCCTGACGTAGGCGTGGTCGGCGGCCAGCACGGCGCGGCGGACGTCGTCGGCGACGAACGAATAGTTGTAGACCTCGTGACAGCCGAGCTCGGTCGCGGCGAGCGAGATCAGTTCGCGCGCGACGACGAGTTCCGGCTCGCGCGGCGGCACGGTGACGACGCTGCGCAGCGGCACCTCGGGGATGTTGTCGTAGCGCAGCATCCGCCCGATCTCCTCGACGAGATCGGCCTCGATCGAGACGTCCTTCGTCGCGCGAAACGACGGCACGCCGACGTCGAAGCCGTCGACGACGTCGACGACGTCGAACTCGAGCCAGCGCAGCGTCTCGGCGACGAATGCGCGTTCGACCGGCGTACCGAGCACGTCGTGCAGTCGCTGCAGGCGCAGATGGATCCGCTTCGGCGACGAACGCCAATGCGCTGGATCGAGCAGCGACCCGCGAACCCGCGCCGTCGGGAGCTCCTGTTGCAGCAGCGTCACGAACTGACGGGCGGCGATCTCCGCGAGATCGGGGTCGAGCGACTTCTCGAAGCGCGCGCTGGCGTCGCTGCGCAGACCGAGTCGCGTGCTCGTTCGCCGGATCGTCGCCGGATGGAACGTCGCCGACTCGAGGAACATCGACGTCGTGCCGGCACGAATCCCGCTCGCCTTGCCACCCATGACGCCGGCCAGCGCGACCGGGCGATCGTCGCTCGTGATCAGCAGGTCCGTCGCGAGCAGCGTGCGTTCGACGTCGTCGAGCGTCGTGATCCGTTCGCCGGCGCGCGCGGTCCGAACGCCGATCCGCGTCGGGTCGACGGCGTCGAGGTCGAACGCATGCATCGGCTGGCCGAGGTCGAGCATGACGAAGTTCGTCAGGTCGACGAGCAGATCGATCGAACGTTGACCGACGGCGCGCAGCAGTCCGCGCAGCCACGCCGGCGACGGCGCCGCCGTCAGACGTTCGAGCACGAGGCCGCAGTACCGCGGGCACAGCGTCGTGTCGGCGATCCGAATCGTGTTCGGCGTGACGTCCTTCGCCAGCGTCGTCAGACCGAGCGGCTTCAGCGGCCGGCGGTGGATCGCGGCGATCTCGCGCGCGAAGCCGCGGTGCCCCCACAGGTCGGGCCGATGGTTGACCGATTTGTTGTCGATCTCGAGCACCGTGTCGGTGATCGGCAGGACATCGGTCAGCCGGCGCCCGGGGACGGCGTTGGCGTCGAGCACGAGGATGCCTTCGTGCGCGTCGGAGAGGCCGAGTTCGCGTTCGGAACAGATCATCCCGAACGACTCGACGCCGCGGAGCTTGGCCTTCGTGATCTTCGTCCCGTCGGGCAGCGTGCCGCCCGGCGTGACGACGGCGACCTTCTGGCCGGCGGCGACGTTGCTGGCGCCGCAGACGATCTGCAGTGTCTCGGGACCGCCGACGTCGACCTGCGTCACGGAGAGTTTGTCGGCGCTGGCGTGCTTCTCGCGGCTGACGACGTGTCCGACGACGATCGACTCGAGACCGGTGCCGATGTCGTGCCGACCTTCGACCTCGGCCGTGCACATCGACAGGTCGTCGCGAATCCGATCCGCCGACAGACCGTCGAGGTCGACGTGGCGCGCGAGCCAGCGCAGCGAGAGCTTCATCGCGTCAGATCAGCTCCCGGTCCGGACGAACTGCGACAGGAACCGCAGATCGCCGCCCATGAAGAGTCGGATGTCGTGGATGCCGTACCGCAGCATGACGACGCGCTGCAGACCCATGCCGAACGCGAAGCCGCGCCACTTCTCCGGATCGAGACCGCCGGCGGCGAGGACGTTCGGGTGGACCATTCCGCACGGCAGGACTTCGATCCAACCGCCGTACTTGCAGACCGCGCAGCCCTTGCCGGCGCAGAACGGGCAGTTGACGTCGAGTTCGAAGCCGGGCTCGACGAACGGGAAGAAGCCGGGGCGCAAGCGCACCTTGACCTCGCGCTTCAGGATCACGCGCAGGCAGGTCTTCATCGTGTGGATCAAGTTCGCGACCGAGACGTCGCGGTCCACGACGAGACCTTCCATTTGATAGAAGGTGTGCTCGTGGCTGGCGTCGACGGTCTCCTGCCGGAAGCAGCGACCGGGGACGATGACCTTCAGCGGCGGTGGGAAGCGCAGCATCGAACGCACTTGCACGGGGGACGTGTGCGTGCGCAGGACGTGACCGTCGTCGACGTAGAACGTGTCCTGGCTGTCGCGCGCCGGGTGATCGGCCGGGATGTTCAACGCCTGGAAGTTGAACCAGTCGGTCTCGATCTCCGGGCCGTCCTGCCACGAGAACCCCATCGACGCGAACAGGTCGACGAGCTCGTTCTGGACGATCGTGATCGGGTGCAGCGTGCCGCGGCGCGCCGGCGGGCCGGGCTCGGACGGGTCGAAGTCGGGGGCCGCGAGATCGGCGGTCAGAGCGGCCTCGCGCAGCGCGGCGCGACGCGTCTGGATCGCGGCTTCGAGCGCGCGTTTCCATTCGTTCGCGGCCTTGCCGGCCTCGGGGCGCTGCTCCTTCGGCAGCGACGGGACCGAACGGACGAGCTCGGTGACGACGCCCTGCTTGCCGAACAGGTCCGACTCGATTCGTGCGAGGGCGCTCTCGTCAGGCGCCGCGACGATCGCCGCCAGCCACTCCTCGCGACTCGGGTGCATCGTGCGGTTGTTCGTCGGTCGCCGTGGCCGCGCGCGAAGTCTGCGCGCTGCGCGTCGGCGACGCGCGCGAGGTCACGCCGCCAATGCGGACTTGGCCTTGTCGCAGATCGCTTCGAACGTCTTCGGGTCGTGGATCGCGAGTTCGGACAGTTCCTTCCGATTCAGCGTGATCCCGGCCAGCTTCAGTCCGTGGATGAAGCGGCTGTACTTCATGCCGAGGGCCTCGACGGCCGCCGAGAGACGCGTGAT
>JAEYTU010000370.1 GCA_023433825.1 Planctomycetota bacterium | reverse complement strand
GGTACTCGTCGATGACGAAGTTCAGCCCCCACTTCGCGAGTGCCTGCTGCTCGGCGCGGACGCCCATCTTCAGCATCTGCTCGATCGCCTTCTGCCACTCCTTGTGCGCCTGGAAGAACGGATCGTTGCTCAGCGCGTCCTTCGCGCGCTTGATGTCGACGTCCTTCAGCGGATGCGTCGCGTCCTCCAACTCGAAGTCGAGGATGTCCTGCGGCGTGACGCCCAGATAGCGCGCCTGCGGAACGCAGAAGAACTGGTTGAGGTGGACGGCGTTCCCCGACCCGACCTTCAGCGTGCGGTAGATGTTCGAGATCCCGTACGGATCACAATCGTTGAACGCGTACACCGGGATCTTCTTCTCGTCCGCGAGCCGGCGAATGAAGCGCCGCGTCGCGCGCGTCGGCACACCGCCCGTGCCGATCAGGATGCAGTTCGACGTGCGCCAGAACTTGTGCTCGTTCAGCCGCGCGAACATGCCTCCGGTCTCGATGACGAGGACGAACTTGACCTTCGTCTCGAACCGCAGGTGCTCGACCGACGACGGAATCGTGTACGCACCCGATCCCATCCGCGTGCAGTCGATCCGCTCCTCGGCGCCGGTCTCGCGATCGCGATCGACGACGACCAGTTCTCCGGCGAGCGTCCCACCGTGCTCCTCCGGACGAAAGCGCAACTGCTCGCGCGTGACGCCCTCCAGCGAGAACAACGCCTCGATGTCGTCCATCACGGCGTCCGACTCTGGCTGCTCGGTGAACTTCGCCTCGCCCCAGTTCTTCGAGACGTAGTACGCCTCTCGTTTCGTCGCGAAGTCGTCGGTCTCGACCATGTCCTTGCTGAGCGCCATCAGCTTCAGCGTCTGCGCGAATCCCTTCACCGTGTTGACGGTCAGCGTGCGCTCCTTCCGCGCGCGCCCCATCTGCAGATACCCCTCCTTCTTGTCGTAGCGCGCATTGCGCAGCGACCGCTCGGGGAACTTCAGCTCGGGCTTCTCCAGCTTCAGGATCTTCGAGTGAACGTGCTCGGCGCAGGCGCGGATCTCGCGCACCGTGACCTCGTCGAGCTTCGTCATCGGCCGCGTCCGTTCGCGCTTCGTCTCGCGCGCCGGCCGACCACTCTTCTTCTTGTTTGCCATCGTCGCCTCAGAGTTTCCGGCTGCGTTCCAGGACTTCGGTCAGGTTCGTCACGGTCTTGTCCACCGCTGCGTCGTCGAGCGCGAGGATGTCCTTCAGCGCCTGGCCGATGTGCGGGATGTACTTCTCGATCACGCCGCGCTTCTTGAACTCGTTCGAGATCTTGCGGCTCTTGCGCAGATACGACCCGAGCTTGCGGGCGCAGTCCTGCAGCGCGAGACGGATCTCCTTGAAGATCTCGTCGTACCCGGCGATCGCCTCCTTCGACTCCGACGTGAACGGCACCCACACCGACGCGATGTGAACCATGATCACCATCGGTGCGATCGGCAGTGAGTTTCGCGGCTGCTGCAACCCGTACGTCTTCCAGTTCGTCGCGATGACCGACTTCGTGATCGCGCACGCCGACTGCTGAAACAGCAGCGGGACGCGATTGGCGTAGCGGATCAATCGCGCCGGATCGTCCGCGGCGCCGATCAGCGCCTCCTGGTTCTCGACCTTCTTGCTCGACGCGACGATCTTGCCGGTGTCGGTGACGTCCATCATCTCGCCGGGCTTGCCGTACGCGATGCCGACCTCGACCAGGAACGGCCGCCCGCGATAGACGACCGGGCTGCGCGACGTCGCGGCGTAGAAGTCGGCCTCGACCTCCTTCCGCAGTCCCTTCAGCAGCAGTTCCTCGCCGATCGCCGCGATGCACGACATCGGCGGGGCCATGATCTTCGTCGCCTCGATCGCGCGCTTCAGCTTGTCGGCGTCTTCCTTCGCCACCGACTTCGGATGCGCGCGCTCACTGATCTTCGCGAGCTTGCAGATGTCGATCGCGACCTTCGGCCCGACGCGCGAGAAGTCGCGCTGCAAGAACAGGCTGACCCACTTCTCCTCGGTCTCCTGCAGCATCTTGATCAGCTGCCCGAGTTCGACGCCGTGCGGGTGCGGCTTGATCTCTTCGGTCTCCTTCGGCAGTTCCGTCGTCGCGCGCTCGTAGACCGACGGATTGCCGGCCGGATCCTTGAACGTGATCCGCACGTGCGGATTGGCCAACGCGACGAGCTTCAGGAACTCCTCGACACTGCGCTGGCCACGCCGGTACTCGCCCTCGAGATCGATCTCGACGCGCGTGCCGTGCTCCTTGTCCCACTCGATCGCCTTCTCGGTCCATTCCGGCTTGTTGCGCGCCGTGTCCATCCGGACCGTGAACGCGTACGGGATCGCGCGCCGGCTGATCCGGCTCTGCACCCGCATCGGATTGCCGGTCGTCAGTTGCGAGTACATCCCGGCCGCCGCGATCCCGATCCCCTGCTGACCGCGGCTCTGGCGCAGTCGGTGGAACTTCGATCCGTACAGCAATCGCCCGAACACGTTCGGGACCTGCTTCGGGACGATGCCGGGGCCGTTGTCCTCGACGACCATCGTGAACGTGTTCTCGCGCGTCGCGACCGGAACGATCTCGACGATCAGCTCCGGAACGATGCGCGCCTCCTCGCACGCGTCGAGGCTGTTGTCGACGGCTTCCTTGACGGCGGTCAGCAGCGCCTTCCGCGGCGAGTCGAAGCCGAGCAGGTGGCGGTTCTTCGTGAAGAACTCCGACACCGAGATCTCGCGCTGCTTCGCCGCCATCCGTTCGGCGGCGTTGCCACCACGAGAACCCTTTTCGCCGGCGTCGCCCTTCTGGGGCTTCGCGCCCTTCGTCGGCGCTTCGTCGCCGGTGTCCGACGCCGCGTCGAACAAGCTCGCTTGCTTGGATCCGTCAGTCATGGTGCAGGTCCGATCCCTTCGTGGGGACCGTCTCTTGGTGGAAGTCGAGGAACGTAGGCGCGACGTCGCCCGGCGCGAGCCCGAGTCGAACCGCTTCGTCGCGGAATCGCAGCAGTCCGCGGCGCTCGTCGTCGCCGAACGTGTAGTGGATCGCGCCGCCGGTGCCGTCCTCGATCCGGTCTGCGATCGCGCGCGCGCGCGCGGCGCGCAGCCGTGGGACGACGCGAGCGGCGTCGGCGCCGGGCGCGAGCAGCCACAACGCGAACACGAACGGCAACCCGGTCCACTCGTGCCACAGCGCGCCGAGGTCGAGCGCCTCGCGTTCGCCGGCGTCGGCGTGCAACCCGCAGTCGCCGATCAACAGGACCAGATCGTGGGGCAGTCGATCGGGCGTGCGTGTCGGCTCGATCCGTTCGAACGTCGGCGCCGTCGCGCCGAGGCGCTCACGCAGCAAGACCTTCAGCAGCGCGACCGAGGTCTCGCTGCCCGAGTCGAGCCCGACGCTGCGGATCGGCACGTCGCGGCGGCGGAACGCCCGCACGCTGCGAACCGGTCCGCGACAAGCGATCGCGAGGCCGGGGGCGACTCGATAGCCTGCGCCGCGGAACGCCTCGATCGACGAGACCAGCGCTGCATCGAGGTCGCCGGCGCGCAGTCGCTCGATCAGTCGGGTCGGCACGTCGGCGACGAAGCGCACCGACGGATCCTCGGCCAACCCTGCCAGAAGCGGGGCGCCGACTCCGTACTGGACACCGCCGATCCTTGTCGTCACTGACCAACCGCCCGCGAATGCAGGCGGCGGAACATACCGAGGCCGCCTCATGTCGGAAGAAGTTTCCCAACCGCGATCGTCACTGCGAACGATCGGTCTCGTGCTGGTCGTCGTCGGTGGTCTCGTGACCGTCTACGAAGGCACGATGTTCGGCCTGCGCTGGTACACGAACGCGCGCATTCAGGACTCGATCGGCAAGCCGATCACGTTCGATCTCGAGACGACCGACGGTGGTCGACTCGATCTGTCGACGCTGCGCGGCAAGACCGTCGTCCTGAACTTCTTCCGCTCGCGATGTCCGACCTGCGAGCGCGAGAAGCCGGCGATCCGCGCGTTCGCGGCCGAGGTCGATCCGGCGAAGGTCGCCGTCGTCGGCGTGTTCGTCGATCGCTTGCAGGGTTATCCCGCGACCGAGAGCGCGACGACGCTCGAACGCGCCGCCTTCCGCCATCCAGTCGTCTGGGCCGACGCCGCGCTGGCCGAACGTTTTCACGGTGCAGGCTGGACGAACATCACTCCGGTCACCTACGTGCTCGATGGCAACGGCAACGTCGTGCGCGCGCTGCGCGGCGCGCAGACGATCGAGTCCCTGCGGTCGGCGTTGCCGTGAGCTAACCTTTTCGACCCGTGCTCTTCCGCTCGACCGTTCCCCGCGCTGCGCTCCTCGTCGTCGTCGCGTCCGCCCTGTTCGCCGCATGCGGCGCGGGCGCGATCACCGGCGGGATCCTCGGCAGCCGCGGACGTTCGACGCCGCCCGCGCCGCCGGCGCGCGTGCCGGAATTCACGGTCGACCAGCCCGAAGCGCCGTTGGTCAACGCGATCGGTTCGCTGCAGACGCGGACGCTGTTGCTGCGCAACGTCGTCGTCCCCGACTCGCAGAGCATTCGGATCGAGTTGCGCGCGCTCGGCGTCGTCGAGTCGCAGCCGAACCCGATCCTGTTGTCGTCGGATCCCGACGTCGTGCGCGTCGGCTTCGTCGAAGGCAACACGCAGATCCTGAGTCGCGTCGCCGATCCGAGCGCGGCCGACGTGACGGCGCAGTTGGCGGTGTTCGTGCAAGGTCGCGAAGTCGCGGCACCGGTGCCGTTCACGCTGCTCCGGCAGCCGCGCGCGTCGCTCGTGCTGCCGCCGGGCGGCGGGTCGAACGCGTTCGTGTCGGTCCTCGGCGGAACGCCGATCACGTTCCGCGTCCGCGCGCTGCGATCGACGGCGCTCCGGGACGTCCGGATCCAGTTCGCGACTCCGAATCCGACGGACCCGACGCAACTGCTGCTGCAGACCGTCGACGCCGTGTCGGTCACCGAAGAGCCGTCGACCGGCGCGTACCTCGTCCAGGGCCTCGCACCACAGAGCACGGCGCCGGTCCGCGCCGTCGTCGCCGTCGTCGACGCGCGCGCCGGGCAGTCCACGGTCGTCGATCGCGTGTTCTTCCAACCGGCGATCACGGCCGCGCTGCCGCGCGAAGGTGTCACCGACGGTGGAACGCTCGTGACGCTGTTCGGTCAAGGCCTCGTCCCGTTGAACTACGAGGCCGGTGCGCCGCCGCCGCTCGACTTCACGCGCGTCACGCTCGAGATCGAGAAAGGCGGTCGCCGCGCTGTCGTGCCGGCCGGTCTGCTGCGTCCCGACCTGTCGTCGCTGAGTCGACTCGTGTTCACGCTGCCGCCGTCGCCCGACGGTCGCGCCGGGAGTGCCGACGTCGTCTTGAAGGTGCGCCTCGGCAGCGGCCCCGACGAGATCGCAGTGACCGAGGTCCGCAGCGCGATCGCGTACGGCCATCGCGATCCGACGTTCGGTCCGCGCGGGGCGTTGCTGCCCGAACGTCCGAGTGCGTTCGTCGTCGCGCCGCTCGACGGCGTCGGCGCGCCCGACATCGCGACCGTCTCGGTCGGCGCCGGCATTCCGCGACTGCAGCTGCTGCGCTCCGACCAGAACGGGATGTTCCTGCGCTTCAACCGCGCGCTCGACGCGGCGAGTCAGGCGAACGCCGCACAACGCGAACCGCGCAGTCTCGCGGCTGGCGACTTCGACCGTGACGGAGTCGCCGATCTGCTCGTCGTCAATCAGGGCAGCGGCAATCGCGCCGAGCACACGGTCGTCCGTGGGCAAGCCGCGCCGGCGCCGCCGCTCGCATTCGTCCACGACTTCGGGCTCGGCGACACGAACCGCGCGGCGATCAGTCGCAGCGCCGATCTCGACGGCGACGGCGACATCGACGTCGTCGTGCTGCCGGACCGTTCGGCGAACGACGTGTTGCCGAAGGTCTTCCTCGCGACGCCGCCGAACGGTGGCGGGATGGGGTTCTCGACGATCTCGCTGACGATGGCGGCGCCGGGGCCGTTCGACGCGATGGAGATCGCCGACCTCGACGGCGACGACGTGCCCGACCTCGTCTTCGCGCGCGGCGGGGACTCGCCGGTGCTCGTCACGCTGTACGGGCGCGGCGACGGCACGTTCGACCTCGGTCAGTCGATCCCGATCGCGCTTCCCGGGTACTTCCACACGGTCCCGTCGACGGTCGTCGGCGTGCACGCGTGCGGCGACGCCAGCGCGCCGCCGCGTGCGATCGCGCTCGTGTTCGCAGGCGAACCGCCGTCCTTGCAGACACCGCCGGCGGTCGCGGTGGCCGAGCCCGAAGCGGCGAAGCGCTATGGCGCGCCGTCGGCGCGGACGCTCTGGACGCTGACGAATGCGACCGAATCGATCGTCGCGTCGCTCGGTCGCGACCTCGACGGCGACCGGGCACCGGAGCTCGTCGTCGCGATGAGCGGGCGTTCGACGTCACCGCTGCGGTTGCTGAAACGGACGCAGGACGCGTTCGCCGAGTTGCAGGATGCCGTCGAGCCGACGGTCGAGCGGATCGAGTCGATCACCGGGCTCGCCAGCGACGAACTCGCGCCGGCGACGACGAGCGGAACGGCGACCGACGGCGTGTTCGTCCTGCATCGCGTCGACGTCGACGGCGTGATCGAGAACCGGATCGCGACCTACGTCGTCGCGACCGGCCCGCGTCTGCTGGCGCCGGACGCCGCGATGCGGTCGGACCAGGCCGTCGTCGGGCTGGCGCTTGGCGACTTCACCGGCCGACTGCCCGCCTCGGGCGAAGGCCTCGCCCTCGACGTCTGTGCGGCGACCGCATCGGGACTGCAGGTCTGGCGCAACGACGGCTTCGGCGACTTCACGCCGCGCGGGCCGACGGCGATCGCGGGTCTCGTTCCCGAGACGCTGGTCGCGATGCGCTTGCAGCAGACCGGGACGCAGGGCGAGGCGGTCGCGTTCCTGCGGACGGACGGGCAGATCGGCTTGTTGCTGCCGGGCGAGAGTTCGCCGCTGCTCTCGAACCTCGATCTGCGAACGCTCGCCGAACCGGGACTACGCGGTCGAACGCCGGGGCCGCGTTCGCGATTGGTCCGCGGCGACGTCGACGGTGACGGCGTGCTCGACCTCGTCGCGCTGATCTCGCTGGCGGGCGTCGAACCGGTCGAAGGCGAGACGCTCGTCCTGCTGCTGCGCGGGAAGAGCACGGTCGGCGGCGGCGAGTTTCCGCTGCACCTGCCGAACTCGACGGCGGTCACGACGGTGCACGGACAGGCATCGGCGATCGCGCTCGGCGACATCGTTCGTGAGGTCGGCGGCGAGGAGTCGCGACTCGAGATTGCGGTCGCCGTCCCTCGCGGCGACGTCTCGCGACCGGAGCTCGGCAATCACGTGCGCTTCTACCGCTATGTCGCCGGCGCGACCCCGGCCGAGGATCGGCTGCAGCGATCGTTCACGCAGAGCGAAGTCCCGGTGCTGCTCGCCGGCGATCAACCCGAGCGCCTGCTGCTCGCCGACATGGACGGGAACGGCTACCTCGACGTCGTCGTCGCGTGCGCGGGCGACGGTCGGCTGCGCGTGTTCCTGAACGACGGTTCGCGCGTCTCCGGTCAGGACGCCGACGTCAACATCAGCGCATTCCGTGAAGCACTCGGCGTCGCGCAGGCGTTGCCGCTCGGGATGCCGACGGCGTTGCTCGCCGGCGATCTGACCGGCGACGGACGCACGTCGATCGTCACCGTGACGACGGATGGCGGCAGTGGGCGTCCGCGCGATTCGTACGTCGCCGTCTACGTGCCCGACGGCGCCGGTTCGATGCGTCTCGTCGAGATCG
>JAEYTU010000310.1 GCA_023433825.1 Planctomycetota bacterium | reverse complement strand
GCCGTGCACGAACGGGAGCGACGCGACGTTCCGCAGCTGTTGCAGCGCCGCCGCCTCGACCGGCACGCCACGCGTCCACGCCTTGATCGGCGCGTGCTCGCCAGTGATCAGTTCGAAGTTGTGGTCGGTCATGTGGTGCGCGGCCGTTCCGTTTCGCTTTCTGCTGCGAAGTGAAACAAAAGTGCCTGGCACTTTCGTTTCACTTTCTCCGACGAAGTGAAACAAAGGTGCCAGGCACTTTCGTTTCACTTTCCGACGCGAAGCGACGGCGGTAGGGCGGCGAGGCGGAGAATCAACGGGGGGAGTTCGTGAAGCGGAACATCGGGGTCACGCACCAACGTGTCACCGCGAGCAGACACAGGGCGACGATCAGCGAAGTCGCGATCAGGAGGCGCTCGGCGAGCACGGCGGCGAGGAAGGTCCGCCCCGGCAGGCCGATCTCGCGCTCGAGGCGCAGCAGCGCGGCGCGCGCCGTCGTCCGCAGCTCCGGCATCCAATCGACGAACAGCGGGAACGCCCGCGACTCCCGCCGCAGGTAGTCGCGCAGCAGCGGCAGATCCACGCCCTCCGGCACACCGACGCGCGCCATCAGGTCGACGGCGTGCCACGTCGGGCCCGGCAGCGACATCCGGATCGACGCCGGAAAGTCGGTGAACCCCCCGGCGATCACGAACAGCCCGACCTCCGCCCGCGAGATCTGACCGCGGACCAGGATCTCGTGCGCCGCCGCACGCCGCTCGGCGACGAGATCCGCGCGCCCGAGCAGCTCCAACCAACGAACGCACGCAACGGCGCGCCCGAGCGCCCCTGGCTCGTCGACCTGCGGCCAGCTCTGCACGATCCGCGCCGCCAGCCACTCGCGTTCCGCCGCCGTCGGCTCCCGCGTCGCCAGCAGCGCGACCAACTCGAACTCCGCGTAGTTCGACTGGTGCAGTGGCCCCTTCCGCGCGAGCCACTGATCGAGCCGATACGTCATCAACCTCGGCGCGACGACCTGCCGCCAATCGGCGACCTCCAACGCGCCCGCCACCGCCGCCGTCGTCCACACCGTCGGATGAACGTCGTCCCCTGCGGCGATCGCCGCCCGCAACGCCGCCCGCAGTCGTTCCGGCGCCGGTGTCGGCGCATCGACCGCCGCCAGCGCCTCGAACGCGTGCGAAAGCGCCTCCCACCCGCGCAACTGCGTCGGCGCCCCGTCGAACGTCGCCACGAACTCGCGCAGCGCCGCCGGCGTCGCCCGGGTCACGCCGAACGGATTCATCAGCACGATCAGCGCGAACCACCCGACACCCCACACACCCCCGAACCAACGGACCGACCCTTCACGCCACGCGACGAGTCCGAGCAACCCGGCACCGAACAAGCACACGCCCGCCGCCGCGCCGACGCCGACTGCCGATTCGGCGTAGACCTGCCCCATCGCCTGAGTCCACAGGAAGCACGCACCGAACAGCGCCGCGAGAAGTTCCGCGCCGAACCGCGCCATCGCCCCGCGCGAATGCAGCCCGATCCGCGCGCTGCGACGGATCACCGCGACGAGCCCGAACATCGACGCCGTGACGATCGCCACGACGACGTCGATCGCCCACTGACCGAACACCGCCGGTGACGCTGCGACGACGAGCGCACCCACCGGCAGCAGCGACATCCAGTACGGCCGCGCATCGCGCTTTCGAGCCGCAGGCCCCGCCGACCCCGCCGCGCCGCGTCGCGCCGATCCGATCGCCCGCACGCCAGCGCCGAACGCGGCGACACTCGCGCCGAGCAGCAGCACCGGGATCGCGAGCACCCCGCTGAACGTCGACGCCAGCCACGCGCCGCCGGTCGGGTCGAACGGCAACCACGACGCCGCCCTGCTCCGCGGCGCCGCGCCTCGGTCCGCACCCCGGCCCGCGTCCGGCTCGGCGAGCCGAGCAGCGACGCCGGCCGCGAAGCGTTCCGGGTCCGGCCGGTGCGGCCGCAACAGCTCGTAGATCTCCGCGTCGTCGATTCCGTCGTCGTGCGGTCTCATTCGACTCGTCCTCCGGTCGCGGCGCGCAGTTCGCGTTCGACGGCGTCACGCAGCGCGCGCCGGGCTTGATACAGACGCCCCTCGACAGCCTTGACGGTGACCCCGAGCAGCGCCGCGACATCACGCGCCGTCGTCGCCTCGAGGTAATGCATCTGCAGGACGACGCGGTGCGACTCGCGCAGCCGCGCCATCGCGCGGTCGAGCACCGCTCGCCGTTCGGCCGCCGGATCCTGCGACGCGTCGGCGCCGACCGGAGCCACGTTCGCCGCCGCGTCGCGCACCCGTGCGCGCGCCCGCGTCTCGCGCCGCACGTCGCCGGCATGCAGGTGGAACGCGATCCCGCGCAGCCACGCACCGACGGCCGCCATGTCGTCGAGCGCGCCGCGGAATCGTTCCCGCGAGATCCACGCCTCGGCGAACGTGTCCTGCGCCAGTTCCTCGGCGCGGCCGAAGTCCCGGGTCCACGTCGCGATCATTCCGACGAGCGGACCGCGGAACGTGCGGATCCACGCGGCGAGGGTCGCGTCGAGGTCGTGCGCCGAGGTGCTCACGGCCGGTCGTTGTCCGCAGGCGCCGAATCCCCTCGCGAATTCCTCACCGTTCGAACGCGATCTCCGAGACCGTGAAGATCGTCGGCTCGCTCGCCGGCATCAGCACGAAGTCGAGCAGCCGTTCGCCCGGGACGAACCACGCCGGCGGGAAGTCGACGACGACGTCGGCCCACGCCGGGCCCGGCGTGACCGCTGCGGCGACGCGGGCGGTCGGGTGCAGCCGGCGTTGCGACGTGCTCGTCCACGCGACGTGCAATGTCGTCGGCGCTCCCGCGTCGCCCGGCGCGCCCGGGAACCGTTCGACCTGCAATCGGATCCGCACGCGGCGGAACGGCCCGTCCAGGTCGAGACGCTGCGTCAGGACCGCACCGGCGTTCGCGGCGACGTGGCGCATCCCGTGCGGCGTCGGCGTCGACTGCAGCACGTTGACGCTCGGAAACGTCGCGACCGCGGCGGCGTCGAACCGGACCGCTTCGACGGCAGCGTCGGCGTCGTTCACCCCAGCTCCGCCACCGTCTGCGTCGACGCGCTGCCACACGCTGCAGTCCGCGAGCGTTCGAATTCGCCGGTAGCGCTCCGGCAGTGCGGCCAGCAGCCCCGGCTCCAACGCGCTGGCCGGGTGATGCGCCAGCACGAAGTCCGGCCGAAGTTCGTCGAGACAGAACGAAACGTGCGTCCCTTCCGGAATGCGCCGCGCGACCTCCGGCGTGACGAGCCCACAGAAGTCGACGATCGCGAGGTCGCTGTGGTACCCGACCAATCCGATCTCCAACGTCGCGAGGCTCGCGCCCTGCGGCGCACGCGCGGCGATCCACCGCGCGAGCGGCACGTAGCGGTCGTCGTGCGGCACGAGGTCGTGCGGCACGAGCGTGGCTCGCGTCGCGTTCGCGAGCGCGACCCCGAGCATTCCGGCGACCGCAGCCGTCGCGGCGAGCGTCCCGGCCGGACGCAGCGCGCCCGCGCGCCAACGCCGCGTGACCGCGGCGGCCAGCACCATCGCCCCCCGCGTCGCGAGCAGCGCGATCACGACGAACGTCGGTTGGTAGTACCAGCGATAGGCGGTCAGTCCGGCGAACGTCGCGACGACGTCGTAGACGACGACCCACGCGGCGAGCAGCAGCAGCGCACCGTCGCGTCGGACGACGGCCGCGGCGGCGCCGATCGCAGCCAGTGCGAGCCACGCCCACCCGAAGTTCGTCGTCAGCGCAGCGCCGAGATGCTGGCCGAACGACTCCCAGAGTCCCGAGCGCGCATGCGCGAACTTCGCCGTCGCCGACAACGGCAGCAGCGTGCCGAACTCGACCAGTGCGTAGCCGATCCACGGCAGCGCGGTCGCCGTCGCCGCGACGAGCGTCGCCACCGGCAGCCGACGTTCCCGAACCGTGATCCAGCCGACGACCAACACGGCGAGCAGGCCACCGTCCGGGCGCAGCAGACACAACAACGTCAACAC
>JAEYTU010000298.1 GCA_023433825.1 Planctomycetota bacterium | reverse complement strand
AGGTACGACGGCTGGTACAGCGACTGGGAACGCACGGCGAGCGCGCGCGCGCGCTCGCGTTCGACGATGTCGGCGTCGAAGCGGGGCTGCGTCAGTGCGCCGTGCAGCAGCGCGAGACCTTCGCTGGCGTGCGCCGACAGGCAGCTCAGCCACACCGTTGCCTGCTCGACGCCGACGTCGGTGCCACTCGTGCCGCCGATCGCGTCGAACGCGTCCTGCACGGCCGACTCGTCGAGCGTGCCGTGTCCGCGCCAGAGCAGCGACGTCGCGAAGCGCGACCGGCCGCGCGCGTCGGCCGGGTCGTCGGCGGCGCCGACGTCGGCGAAGAACGCGAACGTCGTCTGCGGCAGCAGCGGCCGCTCGACGAACGCCAGCGTCATGCCGTTGTCGAGGCGTTCGACGACGACCGGGCGAACTTCGCGATCGGTGGAAGCCGACGTCGTCGAGCTCGTCGACCTCGGTGCAGCACATGCGGCGAACGCGCCGACGAGGAACAGGTGCGCCCTCACGACCCACCGTCCTGCGCAACCACGACGACGGCAGCGCGGTCCTTCCGCAGGAACCTCGATGCAACGCGCTGAAGGTCCGCGCCGGTGATCACCGCGTAACGCTGCGGCAGCGCCAGCACGGCGCGCGGGTCGCCGACGGCGATCTCGAACTGCCCGAGCGTCGTCGCGCGCTGGCCGAGCGTGCCGAGTTCGCGCAGCAGCGACGCGGTTGCACCGGTCCGCGCGCGCGTCATCTCGTCGGCGTCGACGCCGTCGTCGACCAGCCGGCGGATCTCGTCGAACAGCGCGGCTTCGACGACCGCGGGGTCGCCGCCGGGCGGCAACGACGCCGTGAAGAACATCGGCTCGGGATCGACGAGCCAGCCGTGCGAGAACGCGATCGACGTCGCCGTTCGATCGGTCTGCACGAGGCGGCGATGCAGGCGCGCGGAGGCGGCGTTCGTCAGGACTTGCCGCAGCAGGTCGACGGCGGCGTGATCCGGATCGGCGGCGCGAGGGCCGACGAAGCCGACGAACAGCGTTGGGTTGGGTGCCTTCGACGGCAGCGACAGGCGCGTCGCGAACGTTCGCTCGGGTTCGACGGTGACGACGTCACGCGGGCCTGGTCCGCGCGGCAGCTTGCCGAAGTACCGCTCGACGAGCGCGAACGCCGCGTCGGGTTCGACGTCGCCGGCGAGCACGAGGACCGCGTTGTCCGGCGCGTAGTAGGTCGCGTGGAAGTCGACGCATGCGCGCACCGTCGTCGCCGCGATGTCGGACGGCCAGCCGAGCACCGGCCAGCGGTAGGCGTGCGCTTGGAACAGCGATCCGATCAGCAGCGATTGGCCGAGCGCGGTCGGGACGTCTTCGAGAACTTGGCGCCGCTCCTCGAGCACGATCTGCACTTCGCGCCCGAGCATGTGCTTGTGGATCGTCAGCCCGACCATGCGATCGCTTTCGAGGTCGAAGACGGTCGCGAGCGACTCCGGCGGGACCTGCGTCGTGTAGCACGTGAAGTCGGTCGTCGTGAACGCGTTGCCGGCGCCGCCGGCGGATTCGAGGACGGCGTCGAATCGCTTCGGTCCGAAGCGACGCGCACCGTTGAACATCATGTGTTCGAACAGGTGCGCCATCCCGGTTGCGCCGACCTGTTCGTTGCGCGAACCGACGCGATACAGCAGCCGAACGGCGACGAGCGGCACCGTGCGATCGGGGGCGACGACGACGGTCATCCCATTGTCGAGGACGCGGCGGAACGTCGAGAGTGGCAGTTCGGGTGGGGCGTCGCTCGCCGATTGCGCCGTCAGCGGGAAGGCGACGGTGAATGGTGCGAGCAGCGCGAGCAGCGCCAGGAGCGGCGAACGGGGCGTCGTCATGGCGTTCATTCGGGGAGTCGGTCGCGCAGGACGACGGCTTCGCGGACCGCCGGGAATGCCTTTTCGATCTCGGCACCCAGCGCCTCGGCGAACGGCAGCGCGACGTCGTCGAAGACGCGGATCACGCCGTCGCGCGTGACGAAGCTCTCGACGCGTGCGACGCGGCGCTTCTTGCCGAGACGTTCGCCGGTCAGCAGGTCGTAGGTCTTGCGCGACCAGCCTTCGACGTCGAGCGAGAGACCGTGGCGTTGTGCGAGCGTGCGGATCATCGCGTCGAGGACGTCGTCCTCCGACGGGCGTTGGACCTTGACCATTGCCGGCAGCTTGGCGTCGCCCGGGGCCGTCGCGCAAGCGCTGCGTCGTGTCAGCCCTTGACGCAGACGACCTGTCGCAGCGTGTGCACGATCTCGACGAGATCGCTCTGCGCGGCCATGACGGCGTCGATCGACTTGTAGGCCATCGGCGTCTCGTCGATGACGTTGGCGTCCTTCCGGCACTCGATTCCTTCGGTCGCGCGTTCGTGGTCGGCGACCGTGAAGCGGCGGCGCGCTTCGGTGCGCGACATCGCGCGGCCGGCGCCGTGACTGCACGAGTGGAAGCTGTCGGGGTTGCCCTTCCCGCGGACGATGAAGCTCTTCGCGCCCATCGAGCCGGGGATGATGCCGAGTTCGCCGACGCCGGCGCGAACGGCGCCCTTGCGTGTGACGAAGATCTCGGCGCCGTCGTGGGTTTCGCGCGGCACGTAGTTGGGGGGGCAGTTGACGACGAGGCGATCGGCGCGGAACCCGGGCAGCAGGCGAGTCTCGGCGAGTGCTTCGAGGACTGCGGCCATCATGGTTTGGCGATTCGTGCGCGCGTAGTCCTGCGCCCATTCGACCGCGAAGACGTAGTCGTCGAAGTGTTCGGCGCCTTCGGTCAGGTAGGCGAGGTCGGCGTCCGGGAGGTTCTGCTGGTGGCGGCGCAGGTCGGCCTTCGCGCGTTCGATGAAGTAGGTGCCGATCCGGTTGCCGACGCCGCGTGAGCCGCTGTGCAGCATGACCCAGACGGTGTCGGTCTCGTCGAGGCAGAGTTCGAGGAAGTGGTTGCCGGTGCCGAGCGTGCCGAGTTGGGCGACGCTCTGCGCGTG
>JAEYTU010000269.1 GCA_023433825.1 Planctomycetota bacterium | reverse complement strand
GCGGAGGACTTGGTCGCGTTCCTCGACCTCCGGCCGATTCGCGCGCGGCCGCCGTCGGTGGTGCGCCGCGTCGTGCGCGGGGTGCGGCGGCAGCCGTGGACGGCGGTGGCGGTCGTCGCGGTGCTGTTCGCCGTCGCGGTCGGCGCGCTCGGGTTGGCGCGATTGCCGGACCTGCGCCGTGGCGAGGCGGTTGCGCGGGAGGCGAGTTACGAGGACGCGCTCGGCGACGTTCTGCTGGCGCTCGGCGGGCGCGATCGCGCGGCGGCGGAAGCGCACCTCGCGCGGGCGGAGGAGTTGTTCGACGACCGCGTCGAGACGTGGGTGCATCGCACCGTGCTGGTGCGGAAGTTCGAGGGCGCCGCCGCGGCGTTGGCGTTCGCCGATCGGTCACCGCCGCGCGACGCCGCGGGTGCGCCGGTGCCGCTCGTGCGGCGAATGCGTGCGATCCTGCTGCGTGACGTCGGCGACGCCGCGGCGGCCGATGCGACGGCGGCGGAGCTCGGGCCGGCGCGGACGGCGACGGAGCTGTGGCTCGAGGCGTTGCACCGTTCGATCGCCAGCACGAGCGTCGCCGGGTACCGCGAAGCGCTCGCGCTGGCGTCGCTCGCGACGCGCATCGCCAACGCGCCGCGGCTGATGCTGCACGTGCAGTGGGCGGCGTGCGCGCGCGTGTCGGGCGACGCGGCGGCGCAGCGCGAGAGCGCGGATGCGTTGCTGCGGCTGTGGCCCGAGCATCCGCTCGCGCTGCACTACGCGGCGGCCAACCTGCAGGACGTCGACGCGGCGCGGGCGGCGGAGCTGCAGCGGAAGGCCGTCGACGCCGGGCTGAAGGACACGTTCGGTTTGGCCAATCTCGGGGTGTATCTGTTCCGCGCCGGCCAGCGGGAGGCGGGGATCGCGACGATGGAGCGGGCGCTCGCGGCGCAGCCGGAGACGCGCACGCATTCGCGGTATGTGTCGATGCTGCTCGCGATCGGCGCCACGGAACGGGCGGCGACGGCCGTCGACGCGTGGCTCGCGGCGTTTCCGGACGACGCGGACGCGCTGCAGGCCGCCGGGCGCGTCGCGGCGCAGGCGGGGGACTTCGCGAAGGCGATTCCGTACTTCGAGCGCGCAACCAAGCTGCGGCCGACGGACCACGAGGCGGCGTACAACCTCGCCGTCGCGCTCGATCTGGCGGAGGACCCGCGGGCGGTGGATCAGTTGGCGCACGTGTTCACGCTGGAGCCGGCGAACGACCGCGCACATCGGCGCAAGCTGGCGATTCTCGAAGCGCGGGCGGACGGTGTGGGCGTTCGTGCGGAGTTGGAGCGGCGCGTCGCGGCGAAGCCCGACGACGCCAGCGCGTGGCGGCGGCTCGGCGACGTGCTCGGCGGTGCGGCGGCCGACGCCGACGTCGACACGTTCGTGCGCGCGCTGGCCGCCTACGACCGCGCGGACGTTCTCGCGGGTGGCTCGGATCCCGAGGTCCACGAGGGCCGCGCACGCCTGGCCGCGAGGATGACGCCCGCGGTCGCGACCTCCGCGTTCCGCCGTCGCGCCGCCGAGTTGCGCGCGAAGTGAGACAAACGTGCCTGGCACGTTTGTTTCACTTTCCACCGCGAAGTGAAACAAAGGTGCCAGGCACTTTTGTTTCACTTCGCACGACAAAGTGAAACGAAGGTGCCAGGCACCAACATCTCACTCGTCGGTACGGGTCCGGCGCCGCTGCGGCATCCCGATCAGCGAACGCAGACTCGTCACCGTCGCGATCAGCTCCGCCGGCTCGACCGGCTTCGAGATGTGCGCGTGGAAGCCGGCCAGCAGCGCACGGGTTCGGTCCTCCGAGCGGGCCAGCGCAGTCAGCGCGATCGCCGGGATCCGATCGTGCGCGCCGGCGGGGCGCTCGCGCACCTTGCGGATCAGCGCGTAGCCGTCCATGCCCGGCATCCCGATGTCGCTGATCAACAGGTCCGGCTCGTCCTGCGCCAAGCGCGCGAGCGCGGCTTCACCGGAATCGGCCGTCAGAACGCGCGCGCCGCGTTCGGTCAGCACCTGTCGGATCAACTCCCGCGCATCGGGCTCGTCGTCGACGACGAGGATCGCGATCCCGTTCAGCGCGGCCGTCGATGCGGCCAACGCCGTCGACGGCGGCGCATCCCAACCGCGCTCCCCGGGTTCATCGTTCCGCGCCGCGCCGTCCTGCTTCGTGACGGCACGCAGCGGCAGCAGCACCGTGAACGTCGCGCCATGTCCCTTCCCCGCGCTCTCGGCGTGGATCGTCCCCCCGTGCATCTCGACGAAGCTCTTCGCGATCGCGAGGCCGAGCCCGAGCCCGCCGTGGCGCCGCGTCGAGCTCGTGTCGGCCTGTCGATAGCGCTCGAACAGCAACGGCAGCGACTCCGCCTCGATCCCCTCGCCCGAATCGCGGACGACGATCCGCGCGCACGATCCTGCACGGTCGACGGTGACCTGCACGGTGCCGCCGCGCGGCGTGAACTTCACGGCGTTCGTCAGCAGGTTCCAGACCACCTGCTGCAGCCGATTCGTGTCACCAGTCACCGTGCAGTCGACGACGGCGGACTGCCGTTCGAGCGTGATTCCCTTCGCGTCGGCCGCGAGCCGCACCGACTCCAACGCGGCCCCGACGAGGTGGCGCAGGTCGACCGACTGAACGTCGAGGAGGACCTTGCCCGACACGATTCGGCTGATGTCGAGCAGGTCGGAGATCAGCTGCGCCTGATGCCGCGCGTTGCGCTCGATGACCTCGACGCCGCGTGCGACCTCCGCCGGGTCCGTGCAGTTCTTGTTGCGCAGCAGGACCGCCCAACCGAGCACGGCGTTCAGCGGCGTCCGCAGTTCGTGCGAGAGCGTCGCGACGAACTCGTCCTTCGCGCGGCTCGCGCGTTCGGCTTCGGCCCGCGCCGCGCGCTCCGACGCGAGCAGCTGCTCGCGCTCGGTTTCGTGCCGTCGCAACTCGGTCGCGTCGCGCACCTCGACGACGGTCGCGATCGAATGTCCGCCGACGAGCACCGGGCTGACGGTGACCATGACCGGAATGCGCACCCCGCCCCGTCCGCGGATCTCGACCGTCGGCAGCGTGCCGTCCGGTGTCGGCGTCGAGACGAACGGCTCCGGCCGCCCGAGCGCCTCGTGCAGCAGGTGATGCCCGAGTTCTTCGACGTCGAGGCCCGTCAACTTCCGCGCGGCGGGATTGAGGTACGTGCAGCGTCCTTCGTCGTCGGTCAGGAACAGCGCGACCGTCGACGTGTCGGTGACCGTCCGCAGCAACTCGCGACGCCGCTCGAGCTCCTCACGGAGACGCGATGTCGTCCACAGCCGCCCGCACTGTTCGGCGAGCCACTGCACGACGAGAAGCTCCTGCTCGGTCCAGTCGCCGGCGCGCGCGCTGTAGACCTCGAGCACCCCACGCACGGCGCCGCCGACGCGCAACGGCGCGCAGACGCTGGACTGCGGACGTGCACCCGACGCGAGGCGCGGAGCGACGAGGTCTGTCCGCAGCGCGAGATCGGCCACGAACGCCGGACGGTTTCGCGACAGGCACGCTTCGGCGAGCGTGTGCTCGCGCGGCAGCGGCGACGGCGATGCGTGAAGGCCCGACAGCGGCAACACGTCGAACTGTCCGCCGCGGAGCTCGAGCACCGCGGCACCGGCGGCGCGTGGTCCGAGCAGCCGGTCGACGCTCGCACCGAGCATCTTCAACGTCTCGGCTTCGCTCTCGTTGCTGCTCGCGGTCTCCAGCAGGTCGGTCAAGGTCCGTTCGCGCGCGGCCAACAG
>JAEYTU010000256.1 GCA_023433825.1 Planctomycetota bacterium | reverse complement strand
GATTCCTTCGGTCTTGTCGCGGACCCGCATCTGGTGGCGCGACGTCCAGTCGGCGCCGCGCGCGAACGTCAGGTCATAGGCGGGCGTCGATTGCCAGCGGCCGTCGCGTCGCATCTGGAACGACAGGTTCTTGACGTGGTCGTCCTGATTGACGGCCATGACGTTGAACACCATTCGGCGATAGGCCTGCTCGACGGCTGCATACGGCATCCGCAAGCGGAGCACGGCGCGCAGGTACTCCTCGTAGCTGCTCGCGCCGCGGTCGTTGAAGTCGACGTGGACGAGGCCGCCGAAGCTGTGCTGGTGGATGCGTTCGTCGCCGTCGACGTCGAAGCGGTGCACGCAGAGATGCGCGTAGCCGTCGATCTCGAGCATCGTGATCGTGCAGGTGTCGATGCCGGCGTCGCGGGCCATCGCGGTGTATGCCGCTTCGACGCGATTGAACGGCTGCGGCCGACCGAGCTCGTCGACGGTCGCGCCGTCGCCGACGCCGTCGAACTTCAGGATGCACGGCACCTCGCCAGGTTTCGCGGGTGCGTTCCCCGAGCGAATGGTGCGCGTCGTCGGGTCGAAGCGAACGAGCGCCTTCGGTCGCATTCCGCCAGCAGACGAACCGATCCGGTAGATCTCCGGGATCGCGACGTCGGGAGTGCCGTGCACGATGCGGCGCGCGTCACGGACGAGTGCGGCGACTTCGAGGGACTCCAGTTCGGCCGGGCGGATCGGCAGCGGCTCCGCCGGCAGGAACGTCAATGCGCCGAGTGCGCGTTCGCCGACATACAGCAGGCGTTGCACGGGACTCAGCGCGCGCCGCGGTTCATTGCGCGCCGCGAACCACGCCCGGATGACCTGATTGCCGAACGCGTCCGGCAGCGCGTCGGCGAGGACGCCCGGCAGTCCCTGAAATGCCGGCTGTCTGCGCAGTTCGTCGAACGCGATCGGTCCGCGTCGCGAGAGCGGCAAGTGGATCGGCGAGATCTCGAGTCCGCTGCTTCGGAACTCGTCGGCGTACTCGAACAGGATGCGGCCGTTGTCGAGCTCGGCGACGGCGCCGACGGTCGCGTTCCAGAGTCGGATCTCGGCGTGGGCGACGACCTCAACCATCGCTTGGCTCCGGCGCCTTGCGTCGTTTGGTGCCGCGCTGGCGCTCGCGCAGCAGCGCCATCGGCGAGACCTCGGGAGCGGCGAGGAAGCCGTCGAGCGCCTCGATGCGGCCGTACAGCCGCAGCAGCCGCAGCAGCGTCAGCAGCGTCGGGTTGTCGCCGAGCTCCGCGCGGTAGACCGTTCGTCGCGAGAGTCCGGTCGCCGCGGCCGTTTCGATCAGTGTTCGATGCTGGCTCTCACGCAGCGCACGCAACCGTCGCCCGACCTCCTGCATGACCTCTCGGTCGGTGGATGCCGTGTAACTCATGAATCCCATTGTCGACCGTTTTGCCCGCATTTGCGACTTCTTCGTGGCAGTCAGCCGAGTCGTCGCGCGGGCCGGGTCGTGGCCGATCTGGGATTGGTCGGGCGGCGTGCGGGTGCGGCGTGCGCCCGTGGCCGGAGCCCGCGAAGTCGGTCGCCGCGCGAAGCGCGGAGACCTTGGGCTGCGGCCCAGTCGCGGGCCGCGGCGCGATGGGAGACGTAAACATCCCAATTTGGCGGTCAGACGCCTGAAATGGGACGCATACGTCCCATTGCCATCGCGTGACGTCGGCGTCAGAGGCCGACGGCGAGGCCGTTCGTCGTCTGGAGCGTCGGCCCGAACCCGAACGCTTGGCACCACAGCGTGAAGCCGGACATCGACGGGTCGTTGGGGATCGGCAGCGGGATCGAGCCGGCGCCGGCGCCGGACGTGGCCGCCGACAGCGCGATCGTCAGGTTCGACTCGAGGCGGCAACCCGTCAGCGTCGGGAACAGCAAGCCAAGGTCGAGCGGCAGCGGCGTCGCATTCCACTGGACGCGGCTCGTTCCGAGCGAGACGGCGAACGGGCTCGCCGGTGCGCCCTGCAGGGTCAGCGCGAACGCGTTGTTGCCGAACGTCGGCTCGCCGCCGGCGCTGTCGAGCGTCGCACCGCACCCGGCGCCGTAGCGGGCGGCGCGGGCCGACGTCGTGCGCGACCAAGCGAGCACTTCACCCGGCGACGCGGCTGCGAGTTGAAAGCGGAACTCGTCGAGGTCGAACTGCGACGCGGTCGTCGTCGAGTTCTGCGCACCGACGCGGAAGTTGGTGGTCGTCGTGACGTTCGGCGCGACGCTGATCGGGATCGTCGTCTGCGGCAGACCGTCGAGGTACCAGATCGCCGTCATCGTCGAACTGTCGACGACGAGGGCGACGTGCACCCAGCGCGTCGCCGCGGGCGTGCGGATGTCGGCGTTCATGTCGAGGTTCAGCGGCGTGGTGCCGGCCGACGTCACGCGGATGTTGTTCGGGACCGCGCCGCCGGTGAAGCAGCGGAAACTGCCGCTCTGCGTGTTGCCGCAGAGGTAGTTGGCACTCGTCGGGTTGTTGCGCGCCTTCAGGAAGAACGCGAGCGAGAAGCTGCCGCTGAACGAGCCGTTCCAGCCGGTGTCGACGAACGAGTGGAATGCCGTTCCGCCGGTGGCCGAGCCGCGCAGCGCGCTCGCGCCGAGGATGCCTGGCGCGAACGCGGACGTGTCCGTCGACGTGATCACGCCTTCGTGCGGCGCGAGGCCGGAGCGGGACGCGTAGTTGACGACGCGGTTGCCGGCGGTCTCGTCGAACTTGTAGTAGAGGACGTCCTGCGCGACGGCCGCGGAGGCGAGCAGTGGGAGGGCGATCGGGAGAAGGGTAGGGAGGAGCTTTCGCATCGATTCGTAGGTCTGGGTTGCGCGTCGGTGGGCCGGGAGTGCCGCGATCTCTCGCGGGTTGCAGCAGTTCGTCGGGTGCGTTCCTTGGCGACTGCCGTTTGCCGACGGTATCGCGAGCGGCACGGTAGGCACCAGCAATCACTGTCCCATCGCGGCCCGCGATGTCGGTCTTCGCGCGTAGCGCGAAGACCTTGGGCTGCGGCCCGATCGCGGGCTGCGATGGGGGGAGCCGACGCGGTTCTTACACGAGGTTGGTCACGGCTGCGCGGCGATCGCGAAGACCTGCTGCAGATGGTGGCGCAGGTGAGCGAGGTAGTCGGCGACGAACCAACGCAGCGGCGCCGTGCGATCGGGATGACGGCAGAGGCGGTCGTGCGCGTTCGGTGGCATCGCGGCGAGGCCGTGCGCGACGTGGTGGTTGACGGCGTGCCACAGCGCGACGAGTTCGGGCCATGGCCGGTCTGCGTAGCGCTGGCGCGCGACCCAGTCGTCCTGCGCGTAGCCGGTGAAGTGGATCTCGGGTGCGCGTTCGTCCTGCGCGAGGACGAATCGCGTGTGGTTGTTCCACGCCGAGTCGATCAGGTGGCCGACGATCTCGCGCGGCGACCACTTGCCGGGTGCGGGATGGCGCGCGTCGCGCGGCGGTGCGATCGCGAGAAGGCGCAGCAGTGCGGCGTCGACGGTCGTGCGAAGTTCGTCGGCGAGGGTGTTGGTCATCGGCAAAGTGAAACGAAAGTGCCAGGCACGAACGTTTCACTTCAACGGAATCGTCGGCACGTCGGTGGTGGGGAGGTCGATCGTCGCGAGCGGGCGATCGAAGCGCGGGGAGTAGACGTCATAGCGGCCGGGTGTCGCGCGGATCGTCACGCGACCGTCGCGGTCGGCGGCGGTCACATGCGCGCTGCCGCGGCCGTCGTCACGGGTGACGCGGAGCGGTGCCCCGACGGCGGGCCGTCCGTCCGCCGCGACGACGCGGACCGTCGCGGTCACCGTCTCGACGATGAACGTCTGCGACGCGACCTCGCCGCCGACGATCTCGATCTGCTGCGCCGCCGGGAACCACGAGAACTGCAGCACCCCGCGATGCTCCATGACCGCAGCGGTCCAGGTTCCGGCCTCGAGCCGAGCCGTGAACGTGCCGTCGGAGGCCGCAGAGACGTTGACCTGCTGCGTCGCATCGGTGGCCCCGACGCGAAAGAGCGCGACCACTCCCCCCGGTGGCGCGCCGCCGAACTGCAGCCGCCCGCGCAGCGTTCCGCGACGGCGCTGGCTGACGTCGACGTCGACCGTCGTCGTCGCGCCGGCACGGACCGTGATACCGCGCGACAACACCTCGCTCCGCGCGACATACGGGTGCCACGCCCCCATCCGCTCGTGGCGGATCAACCGAAGGTCGAACGTGCCGGCCGCGAGGTCCGTCAGCTCGAACGTTCCGTCGGCGTTCACGACAGCGCCTCCGTCGCCGTCGCTCGCCGTCACACGCATCGCCTGACGCTCGTCGCTGCCACCGGCCGCACGCCACTCGTCGAGGACGTCGAGCGGTGCGATCCGCCCGCGCAGCGTCGCACCGTCGGTGAGGACGACGAGACACGGCGCGTCGCCGTCGATCGCGAAGGGCTGGACGCGTACCGGCCCGTGGCCATTCGCCGAGATCCGCAGTGCGAGCGCCTCGTGCGCGATCGCGCGCGCGACGCATTCGCCGGCGTCGTCGGTGCGCAGCGTCGCCAACGTCTGGTCGCGACGGCCGTCGGCGCACACGACGACGACGTCGGCATCGACGATCGGATCGCCGCGAACGTCGCGAACGACGACCGTGCGTTCGCTCGCGCGCGGCACTTCGACGACGACCGTGTCCGGCGACGCGTCGTCGACGACGAGATCGAACGAATGGCGGAACGCCGTTCCGGCGTCGTGGAACGCCAGCGTCCCGCGGTAGCGGCCGCGGTCGAGGCGAAGACTCAGCGAACGATCCGACGACGCCGCGTCCAGGCGGTGACGCGTGACCGAGTCTGGTGCATCGGCCTTCGACAGCGCGAGCTCGAATCCGCTGGCACCACCGTCGTGGCGGACGCGCAACGAGATCGCCCGCTTGCTTCGCACCGCCAACCGAACGTCGCTCTCGCCGCCCCGGAAGCGTGCATCGGTCACCAACGGTTCGCTGGCGGCCGAGTGCACGCGAATTGCGAACGGCATCGGCGTCGCCCCGGCGTGGATCTCGAGCGCGAACGTGCCGTCGTCGCCTGACCGCGCCTGCGATTGCGGACTGACCGCGTGCTCGACCGACAGCGTGGCGCCAGCGATCGGTGCGCCGGTCGCCGCGTCGACGACGACGCCCTTCATGCGGCTCACGACCTCGGCCGTCGGCACGACGAGGTCGACGGAGGCGATGGGCGGAGACACGCGGATCACGCCGCCCGGCGCGACGAGCCTCGCGCCCGGGATCGAGAACTCGTGATCGCCGGCCGGGAGTGGTCCGAGGTCGAACGAACCGTCGGTACTCGACACGGCGCTGTACTTCGGTGCGTGCGGGGCGAATCGACGGCCAGCGTCGCCGAGCGCGCCGCGACGCTGCGCCCAGACGAATGCGCCGACGCGTGGCGCGTTGCTCGCGTCGCGCACGGTCCCGTGCACCGTGACGGCGCGCGGGACGACGATGTCGCCGACGTCGTTCGACGCGTCCGTGAGTCGGTCGTCGAGCTTCGCGTGCAGCGGAACGTGCGCGTCGTGCCGCAGGAACAGCAGACCGTCGCGCGGAGATGGGAGCGCGATCGCGATCTCGAACCGGCCGTTCAGGTCGGTCGCCGCCTGCGCCGCCGACGATGTCGGTTCGGTCGTGACGGCGACGCCGGCGATCGGAGCGCCGATGTCGTCGATGCAGCGGCCGCGAACGATCGCGACGCGCGTCGGCGCGGCGACGGGCGCGACGTCGGATGCCGGGGGCGGCGAAACGACGGCGACGCGTGGCGCGATCGACGTGTCGACGTCGCGCGCGTTCGCAGCGGTGACCGTCGCTGGCGCGTCGGCGTTCGACGGAACGCTCGGGACGTCGGTCGTTCGCGCGTGCGAGACAGCGAACGCGGTCAGGACGAGCAGCGCGGCGACGAGGGCGACCTTCTTCATGGCGAGCAGTCCAAGCGGTGCGAGGGCGGGGAGCGTCTGAAGCAATGCGGTGCGGACGAGCGCGATGCGCGGCACGTCGAGGACGTGGGTCGTCACGACGGCGGGGAGCGCATGGCCGGCCGGCAGCAGGCGGCGCAACTTGTCGAGTGCGCGTGCAAGCTGCGAACGGACCGTGTGCGGGGCGCGGCTGTGCAGCCGGCCGATCTCGGTCGACGAGAGGCCGTGGACGAGGCGCAGCAGCAGGACTTGGCGGTGGACGTCGTCGAGGCGTTGGATCGCGTCGGCCGTGTCGGTCGCGAACTCGGCCAGGGCGGCGGCGTCGGGGGGTGAGATCGGGTCGGGTGAGGTCGCATGGGTGCCGTGAGCGGTCGCGCGCCGCTCGGCGCGACGTTCGGCGCGGCGGCGGGCGCGCACGCGGTGGACCAGGATCCCGACGAGCCACGGCAGCAGCGGTCGACGGGCGTCGAAGGTGTCGGCGCTGCGCAGCGCGTGGATCCAGGTGTCCTGCAGCAGGTCCTCGGCGTCGGCACGGCGCACGCGCAGCCGCGTGGCGACCAGCAGCAGAGCCGGCGCCGTCGCGTCGAACGCAGCCGCGAAGGCGCGCGGGTCGCGCGTTCGGGCGAACGTGGCGAAGGCGTCGGCGGGTGATCCGGTGGGTTCGGTCGGCTTCACGCGTCGAATGTGCCGTGCGGGGTCGAAGCGTGGCGGGCGTCGGAACGTGGCGCCCGGCGTCCGACCTCTCGTCGGCAAAGTGAAACAAAGGTGCCAGGCACCATCGTTTCACTAACCTCGCGGCATGCGGATCACGGCGAAGGTTCTCGTTGGGTTGTTTGCGCTGGTTGCCGGAACCGGCGTCGCGGCGCAGAGCGGCACGAAGGAGCGAATCACGCTCGACCTCGGCGGACACGCGATCGAGGTGTTCACGTACCGGTCCGCGGGGTTTCGCGGCGACCGGATGGTGATCGTGCTGCACGGGACGCTGCGGAACGCCGAGGAGTACCGCGATCACGCGTGCGCGCTCGGCGATCGCACCGGGATGCTCGTCGTCGCGCCGCGCTTCGACCGTGAACGGTTCCCGGTCCGTCGCTACCAACGCGGCGGGATCCTCGCCGAGGACGGATCGCCGGCCGCCGCCGGCGAACGCACGTACCCGTTGATCCGCGAACTCGCGCTCGCGATCCGCGCACGCGAACGCGCACCGACGATGCCGTTCTGGGTCCTCGGCCACTCGGCCGGCGGTCAGTTCGTCGCGCGAATGGCCGCGTTCGAGAACAGCGGCGCGGCCGGCCTCGTCGCCGCGAACGCCGGGTCGCACCTGTTCCCGACGCGCGACCTCCCGTTCCCGTACGGCTTCGGTGACCTGCCGGCCCCGCTCGCCACCGACGAGGTCCTGCGCCGCTACCTCGCGATGCCGCTGACGCTCTACCAGGGCACGGCCGACGACGCGCCCGACGAGTACTTCGAGACGAACGAGCACGCGTCGAAGCAGGGCGGCGGACGGCTGCAGCGCGGCCGCGAGTGCTTCCGGCTCGCGCACGAACTCGCACTCCGCAACGGGTGGGCGTTCCGCTGGCGGCTCGTCGAGGCCGCCGGCGTCGGCCACGACCACACGAAGATGTTCGACGACGAAGCGTGCGAGACGGCGCTGTTCGGCGAGCCGATGTCGTGGACGCACGACGAACTGGAGTTCGAGCTGCGCGACCTCGCGCGCGCGATCCGCGAGTCGTGGTCGTACCTCGAACTGCGCGAGAGCGAGGGACTCGTGCTCGACACGCTCTTGAAGCGCGCCGTCGCCGAGCTGCGCAGCGTCCGCACGGCAGCCGACTACCGCGGCGTCCTCGTGCGCTTCGTCGCGGCGCTGCACGACGGGCCGCCGCACGAGGCCTTCGCCGCCGCGATC
>JAEYTU010000199.1 GCA_023433825.1 Planctomycetota bacterium | reverse complement strand
GGGCGGCCCACGGCGCTTCGAGCCCTTCGAGCGCGGCGTGTGCGGTCGCGAGCAGCGTCGGGTCGAGGTCGTACGGGACCGCGGCGCCGTTCTCGGCGGCGACGTTCGGGTTCGACAAGAAGTCGGTCGATGCGCGCCAGACCAGCGCGAGCGCGTGCAGCGCGCGGTAGGCGGCGGCGTCCGGACCGTCGCGGTCGGGAACGCGCAGCGTGCCGGCGACGATCCGCGCCCGGACCTCGGCGAGCGGCAGCACGGTCGGCTTCGCGCCGGGGCGCGCAGCCGGCCGAACGCCGAGTCCGGCACCGGCGCCGTCGGTCGCGAACGCGACGGCGACGACCGGTTCGCTCTCGTCGTCGACGTCGACGGCCAGCGTGCCAGCAGCGAACGTCGCGACGAGCGCCGCCTCGTACGCGGCGGCGGCGTCCACGGCTGCACCGAGCGCCGCCGCGCGCTTGGCGGCGTCGGTGCCTTCGATCGCCTTCGTCAGTTCGGTGACACGCGTGGCGGCGCCAGCGGTCGTGAACCGATGGATCTGGCCGAACACGCCGTCGGGTTCGACGAACGCGCGGAGCAGCGTCGTCTGCGCCTGCGCCTCGCGCGCGGCGCGCGCGGCGGCACGCAGGTCGTCGACGGTCTTTCGCGCGTCGGCGACGGCGGTCTTCAGCGCGGCGGCGTCGGGGACGAGTTCCGCCGGCCAACCGTCGTCGGCCAGCACGGCGTCGATCGCCTTCGCCGCGTCGGCGATCGCCGTCCGGTCCTCGGCCGCGCGCGCCTTCGCGAGCGCGTCGGTCAGTACGCGAAGCCGCTGGTTCGCGGCGTCGGTCAGCCGCTTGCGCAACGCGGCCAGCGCTTCCGTGACGGCGGCGTCGTTGCGCAGTTCGTCGGCGACGTCGGCGCCGCTCGACGCCGTGAAGGCCTCGCCGAACGCGGCCTTGCCGAGCGCCGTGTCGAACGTCGCGGTCACGCGTGCGACTTCGGCGTCGATTCGCTGTTTGCGCGCGGCCGCTGCGGCCTCGGCGGCGGCGACCTCGGCGCGGATCTCGCGTGCGCGCTTCTCGGCCTTCGCGGCGCCAGCGGTGCCCGGGTGCTCCTTCGCGACCTTCTCGTAGGCCTCGGCGCGGGCGATGCCGGTCGTGTCACTGCGTTCGACGTCGAAGTGCGCCCGCTCGGCGGTGAGTTCGCGGCGCTCCTGCAGGTTCTTCTCGGCGTTCGGATCGGTCTCGCGGATGACCTGCGGTTCGGTCGGCTTGTCGTCGCCGCGCTGCGACAGCACGACGACGGCGACGATCAGTCCGACGACGACGAGTGCCGCTGCGATCCAGAGCCCGCGTCGCGGGCCTGCCGCCATCGCCGACTGCAGTGCGTCGGTCAGCTCGGTCGCGCTCTGGAAGCGCGCCGCCGGATCCTTCTGCATCAACTTCGCGAGGATCGCCGCGATCTCGGCCGGGACGGCAGGGTTGACCTTGTTCGCCGGCTCGGCCTCGTCCTTGACCTGCGCGCGCAGGATCTCCTTCGCGCTCGCGCCCTTGAACGGCGTCGTCCCGGTGACGAGTCGGTAGAACGTGCACCCGAGCGCGTACAGGTCCGTCCGGTGGTCGACCGGCTGTCGCAGCGCCTGCTCCGGCGCCATGAAGTGCGGCGTGCCGATGATCTTGGCCGTGCTCTCCTCGTCGGACTGCGCGAGCCCGAGGTCGACGATCTTGACGACGTCGTGTGCGTCGTACATCAGGTTGTCGGGCTTGATGTCGCGGTGGACGATCCGCAACGACTCGGCGTAGGCGAGCCCCTTCGCGGCGTCGAGGATCGCCGCGACGGCGCGGTCGATCGGGACCGTGCCGACCTGCTTCAGCAGCGTCTCCAGCGAGCCGCCGGCCATCAGCTCCATCGAGTAGTAGTAGGTGTCGCCGTCGTGACCGACGTCGAAGACCTGCACGACGTTCGGATGCGACAGGCGCGCGGCGGCGCGGGCCTCGGCGACGAAGCGCGCGACGAAGACCGGATCCTGCGTCAGGTCGTGCGAGAGGACCTTCAGTGCGACCATCCGGCGCAAGCTGACCTGCTCGGCCTTGTAGACGACGCCCATCCCGCCCTTGCCGAGCACCTCGATCAAGCGGAAGCCGCCGAGCACCTTCTGGGCTGGCGCGGCCTGCGTCGTGTAGCGGAGCTGCGTTTGCCCGACGCCGACGACGTCGCCTTCGTTCAGGCGGGCGGCGGCGAGCTCGGTCCCGTTCAGCGTGACGCCGGCCGTCAGTGCCTTGACGCCGAAGCCCTGGTCCTTCAGCGGCTTGACGACGAACGCCTGGCTCGGGGCCGGCGGCGGCAGCACGAGCGCGCAATCCGGGTCGCTGCCGACCGTGCACGGTCGTTCGGGATGGATGGCGACCCGCGCTCCCTTCTGCGGGCCGGACTCGACGATCAGTTCTGCCATGCGTTCCAGGGATGCCACCGACGCGCTGCCAACGGCGTCGTCGTGGCTGGCCTTCGGGCGGCGCAGTATGGCCCACGGTTCCGGGGCGCGCTACCAGCCGCTCGAAGTCCGCGCGCGAAACTCCGCCGTCGTTTCGACGCGAAGTTCGACGCACGAACGCGTTGCCAGCGTCAACGCGGCGTCCTGCGCGATCTCGGCCGACGGCACCCAGACGATCGCGTCGCGTTCGTCGACGACCAACGGCAGACGGTCGCGATCGAAGCGCGGCACGTGGCGCGCCTGCAGGAAGCGACGCAGCTCGATCGGCGCGCCGGCGCCGAGCGGGCGGAACCGGTCGCCGGGGCGACGCGTGCGCAGGCGCAGCGGGGACCCGTTCGGCAGCGCGATCAGCGCGCGGCGGCGTCCGGCCGCGGCCGGCGACGGCGACAGCGGCGGCTCGTCGTGGCGGCGCCAGACGAACGTCCACTCCGTCGTGCCGAACGCGACGTGCTGCGGCGTCTCGGTCGCGTCCGCGAGCACGATCGGCGCGGTCGGCGGTGCACCTGCGGATGCGACGGCGACGAACAGGATCCCGTCTCGGGTCCGTTCGGCGAGCACCGGGCTGCCGCCGTCGACGCGTCGGCCGGCCGGCTGTGCCGCGAGGGCGGCGACGCGCGTCGACCATGCGCGTAGCGGTGCGATCCCGGCGGCGAGGCGGCGGTGGATCTCGACCAGGACCGCGTCGCGG